>CAZPBZ010000144.1:0-4600 GCA_964584765.1 uncultured Thermodesulfobacteriaceae bacterium | reverse complement strand
TAAAGTGACACGCTATAAAATGATCTTTTGCAACTTCTGTCCAGAAAGGTCGTTCTGCGCCGCACTTGTCTGTAGCCAGACTGCACCGGGGGAAAAAGGCGCATCCCTTTTGGTATCTATCTTTTTTATAATTATATGTTAATCCATGATCTCTTTTCTTTGCCTCCACGCCCATCTTTGGAACCGGCACAGGAACAGCACTAAGAAGAAGCGATGTATAAGGATGATGGTGATTTGGTGATTTGGTGATTTGGTGATTTGGTGATTGCAGAAATGCATTTTTGGGCATCAATTCCATGAGTTGACCTTTGTACATAACAGCTACACGATGGCTTACAAACTGTATCACAGGAAGGTCATGTGAGATAAACAGAAAAGAGAGTTTATGTCTTTCCTGAAGGTCAAGGAGCAGATTTATGATCTGGGCCTGTATAGAGACATCGAGAGCAGATGTCGGTTCATCTGCAACTATCATCTTTGGAGTTGTGGCAAGGGCCCGGGCCAAACCAATACGCTGACGCTGGCCTCCACTGAACTCATGTGGATAGCGGCTCAGGATCTGTTCGTTCAGGCCGACCTCTTGCAGAAATTCTGACACACGCTCTTTATAATGGTTTTTGTGACACAGCCTATGTATTTTCAAGGGTTCGCTCAGGATATTAAAGACCGTCTTCTTGGGATTTAAGGAGGAAAAGGGGTCCTGGAAAACCATCTGTGCCTGCCGCCGGAAATTTTGCAGCCTGGTTTTATCAAAATCAGCAATGTCATATCCGGAAAAGAAAACCTGCCCGCTCGTAGGAGATTCAAGCCCCAATGCTATTTTGGCCAGTGTGGATTTACCACAGCCGCTTTCTCCCACGAGTCCTAAAATCTCACCTTCCCTAACAGATAGATTAACCCTGTCCAAAGCCTTAATCCTGTATGAACCTGAGGCAAAAAAGCTATGCCGTATGGAATAGTCCTTGCTGATGGCTTTGAACTCACAGATCGGATCTTTCATATAGGATGATTTTCGGAATCTCACTCCAGAGTCCTTCAAGGTCGTAAAAATCCCTTATGGGCTCGTAAAACAGGTGTACAATAACGTCTCCATAGTCCATCAATATCCACTTACCCTCTTGTTCCCCTTCAACTCCCCTGCACTTGATCCCCTTCTTGCGAAGGTTCTTGCGCATCTTGTTTGCAATGCCCTGGACATGCCGGGTGGATCGCCCATGGGAGATTATAAAAAAATCAGCAAGGGAAGAAAGACCTCTCATGTCCAGGATTACAACCTGTTCCCCCTTGTTTTCCAGGATTTCTGAAACTATTTGTTGAACTGGTTCCTCTAAAGATGCGACTTTGGATTCTTTATCCTCTAAAGATGGTGAGGGGTCGCCTGTCGACTCAGCATACAAGCTATTTTTTTCCATATATTTCCTGACTTCTTCAGGGACGAGAAAACGCACAGAAAGACCGGATTTTGCCCTGCGCCGTATATCAGTCCCTGATATGGCAAGGTGAGTTACGGAATAAAGGTAGATAGTACCTTTATCATGGGCGATAAAAATGTCCTTTTCCTCTTGGATATGATGATTTGGAAACGCCCGGGATATGACCTCCTTCAACCCTGACGAGTCTTCATGACCCCGTCTCATGATTACCAGAGAGCCATAGTCCGTGAGGCTGCCATAGTCCTTCCATGTCTCAATATCGAGGAAAGCGTCACTTCCCAGAATAAAGAAAAATTCCGCCTCATCTTTATATCTTTCTCCAAGCTCCTTTAAGGTGTCAATGGAATAGGATGGACCGGGACGTTCGTCTTCAATGGCTGTAGCCTTGAAATGGTCGGTAGAAGTCACTGCCAGATCCACCATGGCAAGGCGATGGGCAAAGGGCGTTAGGTTTGAGGGTTCCTTATGTGGCGGCAGGGCAGCAGGCACAAACCATATTTCATCCAGTTCCAGGGCCTCTCTGATCTCCTCGGCCGACCTGAGATGGCCAATGTGGATAGGGTCCAGTGTGCCTCCTAAAAGACCTATGCGCACACTATCTCCTTATCTGGCCATCACCAAAGGCTATGAATTTCGTAGTAGTGAGTTCCTCAAGCCCCATCGGGCCATAGGCATGCAGCTTGGAGGTGCTAATTCCTATCTCTGCTCCAAGGCCTAACTGTCCTCCGTCATTAAAGCGGGTTGAGGCATTTACCAGAACCAGAGAGGCATCCACCTCTGACAGAAACCTCCTCGCCCTTGCGTAATCTCTTGTGACTATGGCATCAGTGTGATTCGAACCGTAACGGGCAATATAGTCCATGGCCTCATCCATGCCACCAACCACCTTTACAGCAAGAACCAGGTCCAAAAACTCCTTTCCCCAGTCCTCATCAGTAGCTGCCTTGGCAAAGGGTACCAACCCGCAGGTGCGCTCACACCCCCTGAGTTCTACGCCGGCATCCTTAAATGACTCAGCCATTAAGGGCAAAAACTCATCTGCAATATCTCTGTGTACAAGCATACCTTCCATGGCATTACATACCCCCGGCCTCTGCACCTTGGAATTAAAACAGACCTCTTTGGCCATGTTCAGGTCGGCCCACTTGTCTATATATACATGACACACGCCCTTGTAGTGCTTCAGCACCGGGATGTGGGAATGCTCTGCCACAAAACGGATAAGGCCTTCACCTCCCCTTGGGATTATGACATCTATTTCCTCTTCCCTCTTCAGAAGCTCTGTGACTGCCGCCCTGTCAGTGGTTGAGACTACCTGCGCCGCCTCTCCAGGCACTGAAAACTCCGTCAGCACCTCCTGCAGTATGGAGGCCAGGGCCAGGTTGGAATAAAGGGCGTCTGATCCGCCTTTAAGTATTATGGCGTTTCCTGCCTTGAGACACAGGCCCGCTGCGTCTATGGTGACATTCGGCCTGGACTCGTAAATCATTCCGATTACACCCAGGGGTATTCGAACCCTGCCCACTGTGAGGCCGTTGGGTCTCTTCCACATTTTTGGAATCTCGCCCACAGGATCCGGAAGGGCCACCACGTCCCGAAGTCCTTCAGCCATGGAATCAATAACCTTATCGGACAGTCTCAAACGATCCATGAAGGCAGAAGTAACACCTTTATGTTTTGCCTTTATGAGGTCTTTTTCGTTCTCCTCCTGCAGCTTTTCCCTGGCCTCTGTTATTCGTTCCGCAGTCCTCAACAGAACGTCGTTCTTCACAGTAGTCGAGAGCTTTGCTACCTCCCGTGCGGCCTTTTTCGCCTCTGTGGCCATTTTTGCTATTAAAGTCTGTATTTCACCCATAATAAAACCTCTTATAATAAAATCACCATATTATCCCTGTGTATGACCTCACTCGTTCCTTGATGACCGATTATGTCATATATTTCACCTGTCTGACAACCACAAATTTTGCGAATGTCATGGGAATTGTAGTTGCTGAGCCCAACAGCGATCTCTTTCCCCGAGCCATCACAACACACCACACAGGCTCCGGCCTCAAAATCGTCCTGAACTCCTCTAATCCCGACAGGCAAAAGGCTCTTACCATTATCCACCATTGCCTTGACTGCTCCTTGGTCGATTTCAAGAGTGCCTTCTCGAGCAAGTGTAAATACGATCCATGGCTTTCGCCCATGTATCCTTCTCTTACTCGCGCAAAATAACGTGCCCAGGTCTTCTCCGGCAAAGAGCCGCGTCAATGTCCGGTCACTCCTTCCTTTAGCAACCACCATAGGGACACCGCAAGCAGTCACCATTTGGGCTGCCGCCAATTTAGACTTCATACCTCCGCGGCCAGCCCTTCCCAGGTAATCACTGGCAAGATCAGTTATTGATTTATCTACCTTAGATACCTCTGGAATACGCTGTGCATTTGCATTCTCTCTTGGATCTCTGTCATAAAGCCCATCCACATCACTCAGGCATATAAGGACCTCTGCCTCCACCAAATTCACAATCAGCACGGATAGGGCGTCATTATCAGTGAACTGAAGCTCCTCTGTGGCTACAGTATCATTTTCATTGATAATTGGGATAATGCCCCACTGTAACAAGGTTCTTAAGGTATTTTTTGCATTAAGATAGCGATACCTTGAAACCAGTCCTTCCCTGGTGAGCAAAATCTGGGCTACGTGAATACCGTGATTTCTAAAGGCATCCTCATAGGCCTGAATGAGACGCCCCTGCCCGACTGCGGCCATGGCCTGTTTCTCAGGAACGGTTGTAGGTGCCTGAAGCTCAAGCAGTTTTCCCATGCCGGCAGCTATGGCCCCGGAGGAGACAATGGTAACCTCCCTATCTTCCTTGCGGAGTGAGGCAACCTGGGCGCAAAGACCTGTTATTACTTGATCATCAAGGCCTTTCTCGTCAGTGAGAACGGCACTTCCCACCTTGATTACAACCCTGCGTACGGATTGTAAAAACTTACGGCCCTGCACCTGAGACATGGTTTCCATTTATTAAATTGTTCCCAGTGTAGAAACTGGAAATTCGAAATTTGAAATTAGGTAATGCATCCACATCTTTGTATTTTTTCCCAATTTCAAGTTTCAAGTTTCAAATTTCACTGCCAAAATACAAGATCAGCAAAGTATAAACTACTTTTGACTTGTCG
>CAZPBZ010000143.1:1600-4611 GCA_964584765.1 uncultured Thermodesulfobacteriaceae bacterium | reverse complement strand
TTGATAAGCAAAGAGGTTACCTATCGACGGGACGTGGTGGCCGCGGACCGTGAGCGGGTCCGGGATCTGGTGGCCTCGTCCCGGTTCTTTTCGACACACGAGATCGATGTCGCAGCAGAACTCGTCGAAGAGCGCCTCTCCAAGGGATTGCGGAGCGGATATCACTTTCTGTTCGCCGAAGACAGAGGGCCTCTCCTGGGCTATACCTGCTACGGCCCCATTGCGTGCACCAAAAACAGATTCGATCTCTACTGGATCGTTGTTCAGCCGCAGCTCCGTGGAATGGGACTCGGCCGCCGTCTCCTGACCGAGACCGAGATCCTGATTAAACAGCAGGGTGGGGAGCGCATTTATGTCGAGACATCTTCCCGTGAGCAGTATTCTCCGACCCGTGGGTTTTATGCAAGCTGCGGGTACGAGTTATGCGCCACACTCAAAGGTTTTTACAGCGAGGGAGATGACAAAATGATCTATGTGAAGATCCTCGGTTCCTCAAGAAGTTAAGCATCTTTCGGGGGGACCTCGACCTTCGGAGTATTTGCCCAATCCCGAACATGGACATCCCTTTGCGGGAAGGGAATTTCAACCCCGTGTTTGCGGAATATGGCGTCAATGGCAAAGTTTAGATCGCTTTTCGTTCTTATTCGATAGTCTATGTCCTGAATAAAACACCGGAGCTCAAAATTGAGGGAGCTATCGCCAAATTCCACAAACAAAACCCATGGCTCCGGTACTGACCCATCAGTGATAACTCTGGGATGGGAGTTTGCAACTTCCAGCATCAATTCCTTGACAAGGCCGGTGTCGCTGCCATAGGCCACGCCCACAGGTACAATCACTCTCCCAAGGGTGTCGTGGAGCATCCAGTTTGTCACCTGACTGGAAATCAGCTCTGAGTTGGGAACTATGACGTCAGATCTGTCAAAGGTCTGGATTATTGTGGATCGGATACTTATTTTTTGAACATATCCCTCGGTATTGCCAACTATAATCCAGTCACCCCTCTTAATCGGACGTTCAAAGAGCAGGATGAGCCCTGAAACAAAGTTGTTGACAATGTTCTGAAGACCGAAACCAATCCCAACGGAGAGAGCGCCTGCTATAATGGCAAGGCTGGAAAAATCCACTCCGGCCACGGACAAACCAATGATTACTGCAAGTGTAAAACAGACATACCCGAAGATGGTGACCAGCGTCTCCCTCGCACTCGGGGCAAGCTCAGCACTGACCAGCCACCTTCTTTCGAGCCTGTGTCTGAGCCAGGAAGAAACCATCCAGATAAGGATGAACAGAAAGAGACCGGTGATTGTGCGCGATGGGACTATCCGTACCTTGCCTACCTGAAAACCATCGATGAAATACGCTGCGACCGTGCTGAAATAAACGTCGGATATCCCCCAGAGGCGCATGAAAAACAGTCCAAGGGCGCACCATAACAACAAGGCGAATATGAATTTGAACAAGATCAGACTTCTGACCACCTCCTTATCGGAAACTCCCATTTTCCTTCTGAGGCTCTTTTGCCAGGCATGACGGCCATGGGCCAGACCGTCAAATAATTCTCCTGATAGTATTCTGGCAGCCTGCAGCGCCGCTGCCAAAATGAATGTCCCTACCATTCCTTTGAGCAGGTAGATGGAAAGATTGTGATATCCGAGCCACTCCGCACATAGGACGGAAAGCAGTAGTGCCGTCGAGACAAGGCGAAGCCACCTGCGATATTTCATCAGCCAGGGAATGCGGGTCAATGCCCAGAAAAACCAAGTAAAGGCTAAACAGAAGAAGGTAACGAGCAGAGTTTGGGCGAGACCGTATGCCGGCTGCGGCAGACTCTCTGTGAATGGGGCAGTAAATGATGGGATCCAGCCAAGGCTCAAAAGTGCCAGAGGGCGTAGCCGCCTTGCCAGGCTGCGTGCCACATCCGGAGGTAGCGGTACGACCTGTTGCGCAGGAGACGGAGGGGCCAGAAAAGCGCGGATAGCCGTCAGTACAAACAAAAAAGTAGTAAGAGCGCAAGCAAGGGGCGCACTGTAAGATCGCGGTGTGACCCCATACGTAAGCACACCCATGAAAACGTAAGCAATCCCCATCACTAGAAGAAATGGCCCATAACAAGCGACAGAAAACTGAGCGGAACGGATCAGACGATCAGAAAAGCTGTCTCCGGCCCTGGAAACTGCCAGTTGGCGTAACCTGAGCCTCAGCCAGAAACCTGATACCGCTCCAAATAAAAGCAGCACCAGCAGCAGAGACCCGGATTTCGCAGTCAGACGCTCAAGGCCACTGCGAAGAATGATAAAATCCTTCATGGCCGTTTGCCATTGACCTGCGCTACTAAGACTTTCTGCCGTAAGCATTCGAAGGCTGGCTTCCCTGTGGAACAGCCTGTGCGCAAGCAACTCCCATCGCTTGGCGCCGATTTTTTCTCCGACATCTTCAGCCTTCAGCACGAGAACCCGGCATTCTGCCAGCCGTTTCTCCAGGGATGTCTTCTGACCGAGCAACGACTTTCGTTCCTGTGCTATCTCCCCGGACTCCCCGTTGACCTCAGGGCCTATGGCTCCAAGTGATTCACTGATCCTGTTGAGCTGTGTCTGCGCGGACTCCAAGCACTGATTGCCCAGAGAAAGAAAATCGTTTACGCGTTTCAGCTCATGGCCCAATTCCTCGGCAGTAAGCCTCCCTTTGAGTGTATCCTCTTCAATTTTTTCCAGGACGAGACTGGCGTCCAAAGGTGCGAAATCGTCATTGTCCTTAGCTGCTGATGAGCGCCCGATAAAGGCTTCAAGAACGAAAAAAACTATCAGAAGAAGGCAGTACAGGTTTCGATTGAGTGTCATGGCTTTAAGGGGGCTATCGGTTTTTGCCGGTTTCCGTCTTTGGTATTGTGAAGAAGAAGCTGGTTCCCTTTCCCAGCACACTCTTGGCCCATATTTTCCCACCGTGGGATTCTAACACGATTTTCCAATGACTTCCCCTTTCTGCCATCCCGTAGGAAAGTATCACAGTTT
>CAZPBZ010000143.1:0-1500 GCA_964584765.1 uncultured Thermodesulfobacteriaceae bacterium | reverse complement strand
AAAGGATAAGGGAGAGCTGTAATGCGTAAATTCGTTAAGAGGACATCAAAAAAAGCTGGTCTTCCGCCTGGGAGTGCCGTTTACATTGGAGAGAAAAAGGCCGACGGCATAAAGATAGGCGTCATAGATTATGATGAGGCGACCTTTCAAGAGAAAGAGGTACCAACGATTCAAGAGTGTTTTCCTTTTAAAGATACACCAACCGTCACCTGGATAAATATAGACGGTATTCATAGACCGGAGATTGTAGAAAGCATCGGAAAGCATTTCAATATACATCATCTTATCATAGAAGATATCGTCCATACCGGCCAGCGACCTAAAATGGAAGACTTAGAGGATCATATCTTTGTGGTTTTAAAAATGCTCTCCTATGATGAAAAGGCGAATGAAATAAACGCAGAGCAGGTCAGTGTCATTATTGGCCCGAATTTCGTTATATCGTTCCAGGAGCATGAAGGTGATGTGTTTAATCCGCTCAGGGAAAGGATCAAAAATGGAAAGGGACGCGTGAGAAAGAAAGGTCCCGATTATCTGGCGTATTGTTTGATCGATTCAATTATTGATAACTATTTCATAATCTTCGAGAAATTAGGAGAAAGAATAGAAAGCCTCCATGAGACCCTTATAACGGCTCCCACGCCGGAGGCCCTCCATGAGATCCAGAAATTAAAACAAGAGATGATATTCTTGCGTAAATCGATTTGGCCGCTGAGAGAGGTAACCAGCGCCCTGGAGCGAGGAGAGTCATCGCTGATTAGTGAGTCCACTGGAATATATTTCAGGGATGTTTATGACCACACCATTCAGGTGATTGATATAATAGAGACGTTTAGAGATCTTCTTTCCGGTATGGTCGATATTTATCTTTCAAGTGTCAGCAACAAAATGAACGAAGTCATGAAAGTATTGACAATTATTGCTACTATCTTTATGCCATTAACGTTCATCGCTGGTATTTATGGAATGAATTTCAAATATATGCCGGAGCTTGAATGGCACTGGGGATATTTTGGCGTGTGGATGGTCATGGTGGTGATCATAAGCGGAATGATTATCTATTTCAGAAAAAAAAGGTGGCTGTAAAAAAAGGAGAGGTGATCCGCCTCGCCAGACCGGAACAGGCGGTTCATAAATCAGATGTTCTTTCCAGTTTGTTGCCTTTCTCACACGGAAGACATATCCTGGGGTTTTTCACTGCCTCCAAAATGGCTTCGGAGCATCCAGCCTGTTATGATTCCTACGGCAAGCACTAAAAAAAACATAATGGAACGGGACATCGACACCTTCCAGAACAAGAACCGGATCTCTACCACAGCAACGTTCTGTACGATGAAAATGACCATCAGGCCAACCAGGACGAGAGTTAAGATCAGTTTGTAATTCATGAGCCATTCCTCCAGTTTCCTTCATAGTGGTCTAAGCATGAGGGCAAATGAACTATATTATGAGACCTCTGAAAAAGGTTTCGATTTTTGGCTATTGTTGGCATATGTCCTT
>CAZPBZ010000142.1:4153-4617 GCA_964584765.1 uncultured Thermodesulfobacteriaceae bacterium | reverse complement strand
CTCCTTCGCATGAGCTGTATGATTAAACCCCTTCACGTCTTTAAGATCCTCAGGCAATCCCTGCATTGACGGACATTTGGCCTGGAGGTTAATATCCATAACCTCTGTAAATCCCTCTTCAGCACTACCATTGTCTGCTATTATTTTGGTCTGCATTCCCATAAGAAGCAGACACACGACTGCCAATAAGCCAAACAGCCAGGGCTTCCATACTGCATGTATCCCAGGGCTTTCTGTGATGCTTTCTTGTTTGAACATCGCAATACCTCCTTTATTTTTTATAGAAAAGCGGCCGCGTTCCTTAATTAAAGTATTGATTCCATCCATGGAAAATACAATGGACATCGGGTCAAATGCCTCCCGACATCGCCACATATAGGCTCGATGTCGGCAACTCTTTGCGCCTTGCCCCCGAACAAAATCTTGAGTTTTGCAAAAGGCTCTTGTTAGTATATATTTTGGAA
>CAZPBZ010000142.1:2314-4143 GCA_964584765.1 uncultured Thermodesulfobacteriaceae bacterium | reverse complement strand
TTCGGCACTTCTGTTTCCATCAGCGGGGACACGGTGGTGGTAGGGGCGTATGGCGACGATATTGACATCGAAAATAATCAAGGCTCGGCCTATGTCTTTAAACTGACCCCAGGCCTGGCGCCTGTTTTAATGCTCCTCATGGAAGATGGCGGGGGATGAGCATAAAACCTGAACAATGAACATCACATTCCTTGTAGCCGTTAACGGCTTGAAATTTGAAATTGGAAAATAGAAATTTGGGAGAGATGAAACGAGTTTACGAGTTGGATGTTTACAAACTGGCAGAAGAGTTATCGGATATCAAAACTACAATTCAAACTCAACCTCGTAAAATTCCGCCTTAATCTTCTTCGACTCAAAGGCATCAATATCATCTAAGAAATTAAGATAGCTCTCAAGGTCCTGCGCATCCTGAGAATTGTTCTTCCTCATAAACGCAAGGTCATTTGGAGAAAGTAAAAGATCATTTTCAAGGTCAAGATCCTTGCTTCTTTTCTTTTCCACCAATGATGTCATAGTACCTGTCCATCTGGTCGTATTTTTCAAAGTACTTTTTAGCCGTTTCCATTTCAATTTCCGGCAACCTGAGCAGATATTCGATATCGGCCATCTCCCGCAGCGCCCGGTTCGGATCATTTTTCATGGCAAAAACCTTCAACGCTATGAGATGTTCAGGCCTGACTACCGGTATCGTGATATCCCCTAAAATCAAAATATGTCTTGTTCGCGCAAAAATGGTTTCTGCTGTTTCCCCTCTCACATAAACAAAATCGATTCGTCCAAGACCTGATAAAGGGTGCACGTGATTGGAGTATCCGGTGGAGATGTGGAGGGTTTCAAATCCCATGGATTCTAAATTTGAAATAATTTTTGTCTGGTCTTCCTGTCTAACAATAAAGTCAACGTCCTGTGTTGCCCTCACGTATCCATAGGCCTTCAGGGCAAAGGCGCCTATGAGTGCATAGTCAATTTCCTCCTGTTCAAAAAAGTCGATCAAAAGTTGAAATATTTTCTTGAAATTCATAGTGTTAAACCACTAACTCAATTCTGCATGCCAGATTTCTAAAATCCCTTGCTGCCGTTAAATGAATTCGATCAATGCCAACTATCTTGAGTTATTTAGTTACTTATGGATGTCCCACCTATTCAATCGATGTCCACCTTACCAAGTGCGCCCAAATAAGTGCGCCTTTATTTGCCCTCATCATACATCGGATTCAGACAGTAATCACGCAATTTGCGGATGTTTACGTAACTTCTCAATAACTCAGGGTAAGATGTCTGGATTCCTGCTTTCGCAGGAATCCAGTGAATAGTCGCAAAATGTAATCTGCCCCAACTTATTGAGAAGTTACACTCAAAATAGATAATTGGTTGATTTTAAAGAGTTTTTATTCTCGCTACAAAAAGATGGGTTAATGACAATCAGACAGCCTCGTTTCGAATTTTATACCCTATAAATCATTTGCGCCGTTGCCGTCTCAAGCTTGGTTATGGTAGTAACTTACCCATAGCTTGAGAAAAGACGATCACAGCTTGTCTGCTAACGCTCAAAAGGGCCTTCTGTGTTGCGTCACAAAATTAGTCTTCGCTTATATGAAATATCCAGTGTTAGTATATATTCTGAAAACTGTTCGTTTCTGAATCAGAAACAGATGCTGGTCAATCGGGAATTATTGGATGGACAACTAGATCATAGGAAAACATAAGTGATTACAGACCGTCCCTCAATTGGCGGGCCGCCCATGGTAAGAATCGACGGTGACAAAGTCCGTAAGCTCAGAGAGTCCCTGGAACTTACCCAGCTCTACCTTGCTACAGCAGTTGGA
>CAZPBZ010000142.1:0-2304 GCA_964584765.1 uncultured Thermodesulfobacteriaceae bacterium | reverse complement strand
GACACTATTTCCCGGTGGGAAAATCGACGGTACCCCACTATTAAGAAAGAAAATGCCCTCAAGCTGGCTGAGGCACTTGACGTATCGCTTGAGGAAATACTTGAAGACCATGAAACAGAATCACAAGAAAAAGGAATGATAGAAAAGCAACAAGAAACTGACGAGTCTGATGAAAACCTGTTACCTAAAATTTTTACAATTCGCCCGCTATTGGTCCTGACACTGGTCTGTGTGGTGATCATTTCCGGCGCTTTCGGGCGGTTTTTCTTTGGCTACGAAAAAATAAATATTACCGCCCATAGGTTCCTTCCGCCACATGTAGCTCCCGGCCTGCCCTTTCCCGTGATAATAAGTGTAGAAACCGACCATGTTGGATCTCTTTCCCTGATATTGCGGGAATCCGTGCCTCAAGAATGCACTCCAATTGAAGCTGACCCTGCCTTCACAGCCATTGACGAAAAAACAGGTGATCTTAAATGGATCTACCAAACCGATATGCAAAAAATTACCTTCTGTTATTTGGCCGTCATTAACCCTGGAGCCAGGCTTGAAAAAGAGCTGCAATTTGAAGGAGCGATCACTGTTAGAAAGGGCCGAAGCACCACTAAGCCAGTCAAAGGACCAAACACACTGCGATTAAGTCCCTTACACTGGGCAGATACGAATGGTGACAAAAAAATTGATGACGAAGAAATACTCACTGTTTACGACGAACTGGGTAAAATGAAGGATATAAATTTTGGCATAGAACAGATTGAAGATATCTGGTCTGGAAATGGATATCGCTGGGATGAAAAGACTGAGAAGTTTATAGTAATGCCTTAAGCAAATGGGAGGCCTGAAATATATGTTAAATCCTAAAATATCCGGGAATTTCGCGGTCTTTGTGGGGACCTTGTTGTTGACAATTCTCCCCATGCAGGTTTACGCAGGGGATCTGGTCTCTGCTAAATATATTAGCTCTGAGGGCCAAAAAATCGTTATGGAACTCAAGATACAGCTACCGGCCCCAAACACAGTCATAGTAATCCAGCACCTTCCCAAAGGCACAGGTATCAAGCAATCCGATCCTCCTTTTGATAAGTACAATCCGGAACGTTTTGAAGCAAAATGGCTGCTGAGAAAAGTAAAACCAGGGACTCTCCGGATTTCAATAGAAACAACAGGGTCTGTTAAAGCCGGTGATGTAAGAGGCGAGATACGCTATAAGGACCCGTCAACCGGCACGATGTCAAAAATTCACGTTAGTCCTTGATTCTGACTTCTTGCCATAGGCTCTCTGTAAAACAAGCACGCTTTCATTGACCATCCAGATTTCCAGAACAAATACCACAAATCCGATGGAAAAAAGCAGCCAGTTAGACTCTAAGTAGAAGGTCCCCATATTAATTATCATGGCCCAGCCGGTCATGATAAGCATGAATAGCATGGGAATCATTGTATAGCGAAGAGGGGTTTTGTTCTGGGCAAGATAAGCCGTAATCACCAGAAGTGCCAGACCGGCCAATAGCTGATTCACAGATCCGAACAAAGGCCAAAGGGTAAGGGCACCCTTTCCGCTTCCATTGTAGAAAGCAAGAAAAAAAGCTGTTATTACCGCGATAAGAGTAGCTGGATGTCTTCTACCAAGGGTCGGCACCCTGCATACAATACTCAGCTCGCTCACGATGTAACGCTGCAAGCGGGTGGCTGTATCAAGGGTCGTAGAGGCAAAGGAGACCACGAACACACCCATGATAGTTAATGTGATTTGGTGAGGGATGCCAATTCTGTCAATCATGTTGGCTGAGCCCACCACAAATGCATTGATCTTGGAACCCAGACCTGCCGCAGCCCCCCAACTGGCATAGTGCTGAGAAAAGGCGGCCAGCCCTGTGAATGTCTGGCCATCCTTTGTCAGACCGAGGGCAAGTCCCGCACCGCAGGCGATAATAACAAAGATGGCAAGCATTGCTTCCATGAGCATTCCACCATAACCTATAGCGAGAGAGCTTGATTCGGCATCGCACTGCTTGGAGGATGTCCCGGATGAAACAAGTGAGTGGAATCCCGAAATGGCTCCGCAGGCCATGATCACAAATATCATGGGCCAGATAGGTGGCGCACTTTCAGGAGAAAAATTGGTTGCCGGTGCCACCATGACAGGATGGGCGAAAAGTACCCCCAGAGCAAGCAGGGCAAAAGCAACAAAGAGCTGGTGGGAATTAATATAGTCTCTTGGCTGCAAAAGGGTCTGCACAGGCAAAGTAGATGCAATATAGGCATATATCAACAAAATGATTACCCAGAGTGCCAGCGGGCTCA
>CAZPBZ010000141.1:0-4618 GCA_964584765.1 uncultured Thermodesulfobacteriaceae bacterium | reverse complement strand
ATGGGCGGGGGGACAAAAGCAAAACTGTTGGCCGAGGAGATGGCAGCCAGTTTCCCGTGAGCCTGTCCTACTATGGCATTCAACTGCAAGCCAGGACTGGTGCGCTTATCCCAGGGATCCAATATCCCAATACCAAATCCGACATTTTCAGCATTCCCGCTGAGCAGGCTGAATCCGCTCACTCCAATGACATCCTGGACACCCTTAATGCTTTTGAGCTCTTTGGTTATCTGCTGCATAACCTCAGCGGTGCGGTCCAGCGCGGAGGCCTGGGGGAGTTGAACATCAAAGAAAAAGGCACCTATGTCCTCCTCGGGCAAAAAGCTGGTGGGACGGGTCTCAAACAAGTAGTAAGAAACGCCGAAAATACCGACGAAAATCAGCAGTAACACGACCAGCCGTCTGATCAGCCATGCAGACCCGGCTACGTAGCCGTTACGTGATGCATCCAGTGCCCGGTTGAACCAGGCCATGGGTCCTCGCCGGATGGGACTTGTTTGCCTAAGCAGGACAGCACATAGCGCGGGGCTCAGGGTCAGGGCGATGATTGCAGAAATGACAACTGACGTGCACAAGGTCACTGCAAACTGTTTGTAGAGCTGCCCGGTGATGCCAGGCAGAAAACCGACCGGGACAAACACTGCCAGCAGCACCAGGGTGGTGGCGATGATCGGCCCGGTGACCTGGCCCATGGCCCTGATGGTAGCGTCTTTTGGGCTGAGGTCTCTTTTATGCATGACCCGATAGACATTCTCCACCACCACAATGGCATCATCGACCACCAGGCCGATGGCCATGATCAGGGCAAACAGGGAAATAGTGTTGGCGTTAAAGCCAAGGGCCAGCAGCACAGCGAATGTCCCCACCAGCGAGACCGGAATAGCAACGGTGGGGACCAGGGTGGCCCGCCAATCCTGCAAAAAGAGGAAAGTCACTCCAACCACAAGGAGAAAGGTGATAAACAGCGTCAGCCCAATTTCATGGATGGCCGCGGAGACGTATTTGGTGGTATCGTAAACGATCTGGTATTGCACATCGCTCGGGTGACGCTGTGCAAGACGTTCAAGCTCGGCCCTGACCGCCTTCATGGTATCCAGGGCATTGGCGCCTGAGGACCTGTAAACCGCCATCCCCAGGGTCGGGGCGCCGTTCAGGATCGACTTGGTACCGTAAGACTTGGCACCAAGTTCTACACGGGCAATGTCGCTGATTCGCACCAGACCCCCTTTGGCGTTAGTGCGGACAATGATATTTTTGAAATCTTCAACGTCCTTAAGACGACCCTTGGCCCGCAAGGTATACTGAATTTGCTGGCCATCGTCGGCAGGCATTGATCCGATCGAACCGACTGCCGCCTGGACATTCTGCTCACGGATGGCGGTGATCACGTCATCCGCGGTCATGCCCATGGAAGTGAGACGCTCCGGGTCCATCCAGATACGCATGCTGTATTCGAATTCCCCAAAAATAAAGACATCACTCACACCTTTAAGACGTACCAGGGCATCCTTTATTTCCCTGCTGGCATAGTTGCTCAAAAAGAGCTTGTCTCTGGTGCCCTCCGGAGAAAAGAAACAGATCACAGCCAGCATATCTGAAGATCGTTTACGTACATCTATCCCTTGCTCGGTTACATCTCTCGGAAGTTTGGGGGTGGCTAATTGGACCCGGTTTTGAAGATTGATCTGGTCGATGTCCGGATCGGTGCCTACAGCAAAGGTGACGGCCAGTTCGTAACGTCCGTCATTGGAACAGGTGGAGGACATGTAGAGCATGTTATCAACGCCATTTACCTCCTTCTCGATCGGCGCAGCCACGTTGTCGGCTACGACCTGGGCGTTGGCGCCCGGATAGACTGCGGTCACCCGGATCTCCGGAGGGGTGATCCGGGGATACTGGGCCACAGGGATATTCAGCATGGCAATCAACCCGGCCAGGGTGATAATAATCGACACCACTGCAGCCAGGCGCGGGCGTTCAATAAAAAACTTGGAAAACATGCATCACCTCCTGTTCTGTTCGTCCTCGGTGACGGTTTTCACAATCTGCCCGGGCTGGACTTTCTGCACTCCCTGCACGATGACCATCTCTCCGGCCGTCAGCCCTGATTCAACAGCCCACTGAGTGCCGATAACCGGCCCGGTAGTGATGCGACGCTGAATCACCCGGTTCTCGCTATCCACAACCAGCACATATCGCCCATCATGGTCTTCCTGGACGGCTGCCTGAGGTACCATCGGCAGTTGTTTGCCCTGACTCCGGCTTATCAGAGCGGTAACATACTGTCCCGGCAGCAGCAAACCGTCATGGTTGTCAAATACAACCCAAATCGCAATGGTTCCTGTCTCGGCATCTACTGTATTATCCACAAAATCCACATGCCCGGCGGTTTTAAGGATTTCGCCGCTGGGCAATTTGATGCGGGGCATCAGGGTATACTCCTTTTTATCCGGCGAGGAGTCGCCAAGCGCCGCCCTGACCGCTGTCAGGTCATTTTCACTGATGGAATACATCACCCGGATCGGGTCCAACTGGACAATTTGCGCCAGGGGTCCTGAATCAGGCCTAACCAGATTGCCCTTGGTGAAAGCAGTTCGCCCTATGCGTCCCTTGATTGGGGCCCTGACCATAGTGTATCCCAAGTCAAGTTCGGATAGATCGAGGTCGGCCTTGGCCTCCTGGAGCTGTGCTCTGGCCTGGAGTTCGTCAGCCACGGCATTGTCGATGTCTGTTGCGGACACCCCGCCAGAACGAACAGTTTTGACCCGTTGCAGATACTGTCGGGCCCTGGTAAGGGTTGCTGTTGCCTGGGTCACATTGGCTCTATCCGCGTCAACCTTGGCCTGGTAGGGTGCCTGCTCGATGACAAAGAGTAGATCTCCGGCATTGACATCACTTCCTTCCTTGAATTTGACCTGTTCAAGAAAACCCTCGATACGCGCCCGCAGGTCCACGCTCTGGATGGCCTCTACATGGCCCACGTATTCCGCTGGCGGATTGACGTCCTGCTCAATGACTGCCGCAACCGTCACCAGCGGCGGCGGGCTGCTGCCTGGACCTGGAGGGTCGGCTGTCGCGATCCAGGGAAAAGCGGATGTTAGCAGAAGGGCAAACAGTATAGAGTATTTCGTTTTCATCATTTGGCCAGTACTCCTTTGAGAAACATGTCCTTGATCACCGGGACGTTTGCTTCGTACTGATGCTGCTCTGGGTTTTCCAGCCAGCAGAAGAGAAATGCATTGGTGAGACCTTCCAGGGCCACGGCCATGTTATAGGGATCCATCTCGCGAAAGACCTTCCTGCGGACACCGGTTTCCAATACGGAAGCCAGCCGCATGATGAATTTGTCGTACAGCTTGCGGATATCTTGATCAAGCCCGGCCTTGATGTTGAAACTCGCGCCGCGCGTTTCTGCAAAATAAAGGCGTAATGTTGCAAGGTTGTCGGCGAAAAGCCGCGTCTTGGCGGCAATATAGTCTTCGATCACGGTCATGACATCGTTTTCCTCAGAAAGGACCCCCATAAGGACTCGGTGGTGTTCCTCTGCCTTTTCCATCATGATGGCCTTATAGAGATCCTCCTTGTTTTTGAAGAATTTGTAGAGAGTACCGATGGCAAACTCTGCTTTTTTCGCAATCTCGTGCATTGAGACGTTATGAAATCCCTTCTCCGAAAAAAGATCGAGCGCAGCAGCAAGCATCTGGCGTCGATGCCTGAGCTTTTCTCTTTCTCGACGTGAGAGTTTCACTTCTTGCATTATTCGGCCTCCAATTAGGTACTGCAAAACCCCATGAATCTGACGTCATGTTAAATAAAGTGACATACAATTCATATTGTAGAATGAGATGTTTTCTTGTCAAGCGGAAAATTTAAAAATCTCAGAGATTTTTGCCTTCACGTGATTTTTGAGAACGAACAAAAACAGACATGGTGTCCTCAGATTTAGAATTTTCAGATGTTTGAAACACAATGTCGGACCGGGGATGCTTCCGTTGATGGTCATGCCTTGAGCGGGATTACCGCTGATATTGACCTCTTTTTGCGCGATCGCAAGATCGTATTCGACAACTGCTGCATTGACCGGGACTACACCGAAGAGCAATACAAAGACAAGACCTTCAACCACTGTGCGTTTTGAAAAATGAAACATTTAAGGTTTTCTTTCTATGGCTAACGCTCGGCATGAGCAGAGCCGTTAAATCCTTTTATTTTGATGGCAATTTTCTCGGCGTTTACTTGGACTCGTAGCAACACCGGAATTAAAAAAAACAGTTTTAAACAAACACGAACTTTATGAAGCTCTTAGTGATAATAAATTCCCTCGTAGTCGAGCGATGGTTGACAAATTTTTATATTTGCTTGGTATAGCACATTCACAAAAACAAGAAGAATTTGAAAAAGTTCTATTAGTTCAAGGCCGAGGCCGAAAGTACTTTGCTACAAGCAGACAAGAAATAATTAACTCTGGCAATAGTACACAACCCAAACAAATCCCCGGTTCATCTTATTGGGTAATGACAAATTCTCCTTCAAATCAAAAAGTATCTATGTTGCGCGAGGTGCTTGAGCTTTTGAATTATAGTAATGAGGCCATATCAGAAGCTGTTTCTAAATTAAA
>CAZPBZ010000140.1:0-4664 GCA_964584765.1 uncultured Thermodesulfobacteriaceae bacterium | reverse complement strand
TATATGAATAATGACATGATGAAGGAATTGGGAACAGAAGAAGTCCTTTGGGACCTTGGGGATCTGTACCAAGGCATTGATGATTCCAGAATCCATGATGACATGGAGAAATGTAAGAAATCGGCCCTTGAGATTGTAGATAAATATTCTGGCAAGATTGCAGAACTCACCGCTGCAGAACTCTTCGCTGCCGTCAGTAAATATGAATGCTTGACTATTATTGTTGGAAGACTCAGCGCATTTGCCCAGCTACATTTTTCAACCCATGTTAATGATCCGGAGGCCGGTGCTTTTTTGCAGAGAGTCAATGAGTTCTTCAGTATAGTGAATAAAGACGTAGTGTTTTTTGATATTGAGTGGGCAAATGTTCCTGATGAGAAGGCGGATGACTTGCTCGCCGACCCCATACTGGAGCACTACAGGCACTATTTGCAGGCAGCCAGGCGATACAAACCTCATCTTCTCTCTCAAACGGAAGAACAACTCATAATTGAGATCAGTCCGGTAGGTCGTTCAAGCTGGATCAACTTGTTTGAAAAGGTATTGGCAGCCCAGCGTTTTGGTAAAGAAGCCCGCACTCAGGAAGAGGTATTGACCGATCTTTACTCCCCGGACCATAAAGTCAGGAAAAGCGCGGCAAAGGACCTTACTGACGGGTTGCGCAGTCAGTCAATTGTACTTACCCACACCTTTAATACGGTCCTTGGCGATAAGATGATTGATGACAGGCTTCGGGACTATCGTAACTGGATCAAGTCCATGAACCTTGCGAATGAACTCGATGATGACACTGTTGATTCCCTGATTGCGTCCGCAACTGATCGTTACGACATAGTCCAACGCTATTACGGTTTAAAGAGGCGCTTACTCGGGTTGGAAGAACTTTTTGACTACGACAGGTATGCTCCCTTGCCTTATCTGCCTCAGCGGGTTGTTGATTGGGAGAAAAGTAAAGAGATAGTGCTTGATGCCTTTGGGAAATTTTCTCCCAAGATGGCCTCAGTTGCCAATCTGTTTTTTGACAAGCAATGGATACATGCTCCAGTAATACCAGGGAAGACCGGGGGGGCTTTTGCGCACCCTGTGGTTCCACAGGTCCATCCTTATGTGCTCGTGAATTTCACCGGGAATCTCAGGGACGTTGAGACAGTGGCACATGAGCTTGGACATGGTGTTCACCAGATCCTGGCGGGCAAGCAGGGCTATTTAAACAGTCATACCCCTTTGGTTTTAGCCGAGACTGCCTCGGTTTTTTGTGAAATGCTGGTATTCAAGGATTTGATGAGGAATTTGGAAAGGCCGGAAGAAAAATTGTGGCTTGCTGCCACTAAGATTGAGTCCATTTTTGCTACTGTGTTTCGTCAGATTGCCATGAACCGGTTCGAAAATGAAGTTCACAATAAGCGGCGTTCAAAGGGAGAGCTTTCTCCGGATGAGTTTTCAAATATTTGGGTCAAGACCCAGGAGGAAATGTTCAGCAACAGTGTAACCCTGACCGATGACTATGGTATTTGGTGGTCTTACATAGGTCACTTTATCCATACACCAGGCTATGTATATGCCTATGCCTTTGGCGAACTCCTGGTCTTGTCTCTTTATTCCATATATGAAAAGGGAGAACTGGATTTTGTCCCGCGCTATTTGGAGCTATTGGATGCCGGGGGAAGTGATACACCCTATGTGTTGCTTGAGTCCTTTGGCATAGACCTCCATGATCCTGATTTCTGGCACCAGGGTCTTAATGTAATTGATGATATGGTGAAGGAAATAGAGGAATTGGCTATGGAAATTGTCGAATAGGCTCTACTTTGATCCAAACAGCAATAAGACACCCGGGGAAGTTGTCAAAAGCTTCTTATACGTCCGCAGTCAGGACAGATCCATATTACATTATTGCTCATGCCCCACATATTTTCTTTCAGACAGTCATCACAAATCTGAAAACCGCAAGGGCAATTCCAGCAAAAAGGCAATTCTCTTTGACAGGCATGGCAAAAATACTTCTTACGCCTGCCCCAACGAGAGTTTTTGGAGCGGGGTCCAGGTTTTTTTTCTTTTTTGGTGTTAGACATTGATACTATGAAACAGCCGCCTTGTCGGGTTGCTCTTGTCCAAGTGCCAGGAAATTGATATGAAAGATGCTTAATATCATATATTGATAGCCGTAGAAATTAAAGTTATTTGAAGATTTTCAGAATAACGGGTAAAATAATAGTTAAAGGTCTGTTTTATGAATCCGGTATTGGATGCCATATATAAGCGCAGAAGTGTGCGTGATTTTACCGCTGATCCTATAGAGCGTGACACACTTATAGAAATTATCAGGGCAGGTACCTGGGCACCTTCGGGACTTAACAACCAGCCCTGGCGTTTCGCAATAGTAACGGACAAGGATCTGAAGGCAAAGTTTGGGGATCTGACCCGCTACAAAGAGGTTATAGAAGGGGCTAAGGCCCTGATTCCTGTCTTCGTGGACAGGGATGCCATGTACCATGAAATAAAAGACCATCAGGCCATTGGTGCCTGTCTTCAGAATATGCTTCTTGCCGCTCATTCACTGGGCCTTGGGGTTGTCTGGCTGGGAGAGATATTGAAGAATTCCGATCGAGTACGAGATCTCCTGGGTCTTTCAGAAGACCTCGAACTCATGGCAGTCCTGGCCCTGGGCCATCCTGCCCATAGAAATCAGACTTCGACTCGCAAGTCACTTGAAGAAGTGATAGTATTTGAAAAATAACAAGTATAGGAGGATGTAAAATGCGCTTTCACAGAAAATTATCCGCTGTCTTTTTCATTACTGCTTTAATCTTCTATCTGCCAAACTTTCTTCTGACATCGTTCGCCCAGACGAGTTCGGCATCAGGGGAGTCCTCGACGGGATTCTCTGAAACTGCTACAAGTTCTGATGCCGCCAATATTATGTATGAGTTTCCGGATCTTCCTATACCCATTGAACTTGAGAGGGTGGAAGACAGGACAATAATGATTAAGACTGTGGGCTTCCAGGGTGGAATATTGGTATTCAAGGGCAGGGTAACCGCGGTTTCACTGATGGAATTTTTCACAAAATCCATGCCTAAGCATGGCTGGATATTGGATGGTACATTGAACGCAAAGCGGAGCTTTCTCGCATTCTCCAAGGGACGTAACGCCTATTGTCTTATACAGATATATGAAGGAGCAATGGGCTTTAAGACCGAGGTCCAGATCTGGGTGAGCGAACCACTTGTCCAATGATAATGTGAAATCTATCTCCGGCTCAGAGATTTTATCTGAGGAGGCCCCACCCTATACGCCATTAGAGGGCAAAACCGTCCTTCTTGGAATAACCGGGGGGATTGCCGCGTATAAGGCGGCTGATTATTCCAAGAAGATTCGTGCATTGGGTGCACGGGTAATACCCGTGATGACCAAGCATGCAACCGAATTTGTGTCGCCCATTACTTTCGCGGCTCTTACAGGCGAGAAAGTGTACACGGATCTGTTTTGCGTGGATGGCGCCGAGACCATTCCTCACATAGAACTTGCCAGGTCTGCCGCCCTTTTTTTGGTGCTGCCTGCCACTGCAAATATAATCGGCAAAGCCGCAAATGGTCTGGCAGATGATTTTCTGTCCACATTACTCCTGGCATTTTCCGGTCCGGCACTTTTTTCCCCTTCAATGAATCCAGCCATGTATGCGCATCCGGCGACTCAGGCAAACATAGAACGTCTTAAGGCATTGGGCTACAGAGTAATAGAGCCGGAGATAGGGGAAACGGCCTGTGGCGACCGGGGCCGGGGAAGACTGCCAGAGTGGTCTGTGGTGAGGGAGGCCATACTAAAGACAACAACTCCACAGACTTTGATAGGAATGAATGTACTGGTATCTGCCGGGCCGACCAGGGAATATCTGGATCCTGTCCGGTATATTTCTAACCGTTCCTCAGGAGTCATGGGTTATGCTATGGCCAGGGTTGCCTTCAGGCGCGGTGCGAGAGTGACCCTTGTAAGTGGTCCTGTCCCCATTCCACATCCTCCGGAGATAAAGCTCTGTCCTGTGGAGACTGCATGTGAGATGGAGGACATAATTAGCAAGCTTTCGCAAGATGCTCATGTAATAATCATGACTGCCGCAGTGGCGGACTACACACCTGCTATTAGGGCCGACCAGAAGATCAAGAAAGACACACCTGAACTGCGTTTAGATCTTGTACGGACAAATGACATCTTGTCGCAGTTGGTAAAGAGTCGTAAGGGCAGACAGATAATCGTGGGCTTTTGCGCAGAGACCCAGGATCTTAAAGCACAGGCCATAAAAAAAATAAGGCTTAAGGGGGCGGATTTACTGATTGCCAATGATGTGTCCCAGCCTGATGCCGGCTTTGACGTACCGAATAATAGGGTACTAATTGTCTCCGCAGATGGCGACGTTGAGGCCCTGCCCCTTTTGCACAAGGAAGAAGTCGGAGAGAGGGTTTGGGATCGAATTCAGGATTTGCTTCCACAGGATGATTATTGATTGACACCGTGGTTTGGTTTTGGTATCGGGAAAATATATTGCCGGAGTGGTGAAATTGGTATACACGCTGGACTCAAAATCCCGTGGGCCTTGCGCCCGTGCGAGTTCGACTCTCGCCTTCGGCACCAGAATTTTTAAAAAGAAAAACCCTCAGACTTGCCCC
>CAZPBZ010000139.1:0-4668 GCA_964584765.1 uncultured Thermodesulfobacteriaceae bacterium | reverse complement strand
CCAACAACTTTTCTTTGCCTGCCTCCCATATGTCTTCAGGAGAAGACTTACCCGTGTCAACGGCTAAGTACCAGCATCCATCTTCCGGCGCGGGGGGTAACTTGAACTCCGTTTCAAATACCTCGGCGTTAAATAGCAGGCAGATCGCATGACCCGGGACGGTCCCCTGATCCTTCCCGGGATAAATTAAGCAACCCAATGTCCGGCTGGAAGTGCCCCAATCGAGATTCCCACCATCGTAATTGAACCAACGGATATCCCGGTCCGTGTAGAATTGTTCGGTCCTGAGCACCTTGTGTCGCTTACGAAATGATATGATCTCACGGGTGAAGCGAAACAGTTCACGGTTTTGCCCCAAAAGCCTCCAGTCGTACCAGGATATGTCATTGTCCTGGCAATAGGCATTATTGTTTCCGCGTTGCGTTCGACGAAACTCGTCGCCTCCCAGCAGCATGGGGACACCGCGTGAGATAAAGAGTGTCGCAAGCATATTCTTGATCTGCCGCATCCGCACGGTCTCAATGGCTGGGTCGTGCGTTTCGCCTTCGAGACCATAATTATCACTAAAGTTTTCGGTCGTGCCGTCCCGGTTATCCTCCCCGTTTGCCTCGTTATGCTTCTCTTTATAGCTTACCAGGTCATTGAGAGTAAAGCCGTCATGGCAGGTGATAAAATTGATGCTATTCAAGGGTTCCTTCCCGCTGTGCTGATATAAATCCGCACTGCCGCAGATACGGCTGGCCAGTGCGGCGACCATGCCCTGATCTCCACGCCAGAAACGCCTGATCTCGTCACGATACCGCCCGTTCCATTCGGACCAGCGTTGCCCCGGAAAGGAACCTACCTGATAGGCCCCGCCAGTATCCCAGGCTTCAGCGATGAGCTTTACGTCACGCAGGATAGGGTCCTCGGCGATTCTTTCAAGTAAGGGCGGGTTAAGCAGTATGTTCCCGTTTTCATCTCTTCCCAACACAGAGGCCAAGTCGAACCGAAAGCCATCCACATGCATCTCTGTGACCCAGTAGCGGAGACAGTCAAGGATATAGTCACGCACCACCGGGTGGTTGCAGTTGAGGGTATTGCCGCAGCCGGAATAGTTTTTGTAAAAACGCCTGTTATCATTCAGCAGGTAGTAAATGCTGTTATCAATGCCTCGAAAATTGAGCGTGGGACCCATCTCATTTCCCTCTGCCGTGTGATTCAAGACAATATCCAGGATGACTTCAATGCCTGCCCTGTGCAGCTCTCTGACCATGGTTTTGAATTCGGAGACCTGACACCCCGGTTGCTTGCCACTCGAATAGCTTTCTTTTGGTGCGAAAAAGGAAACGGTGTTGTATCCCCAGTAATTTTGTAATCTTTTGCCTGTGAGCGGACTGGTCAGTTCCAATTCGTTTTCATTAAATTCCTGAACCGGCATCAATTCCAGGGCAGAGATGCCAAATTCTTTGAAGTACGGGATTTTTTCGATCACTCCCAGGAAGGTGCCGGGATTTTTTGTCCCGGCAGATGGGTGTATGGTAAGGCCTCGCACATGGGTTTCGTAGATGATAGTTTCAGACCACGGATGTTTGAGGGGGCGATCCCCTTGCCAGTCAAATCGGGTATCCGTTACCAGACACTTCGCCATCCATTGGGCATTGTCTTCGGTTGAATACGACTGATCTTTCTCCGATGAACCAGCATCATAAGCTCGCGCGCAGCCGAAATCCCAATGGGCTGTCCCGATAAGGACGATGGCATAAGGATCAAGAAGGAGTTTGTTCCGGTTGAAACGATGTCCTTGTGCTGGCAGATAGGGCCCATCCATGCGGAACGTATAGGTCTGTCCGTCGGCGATTCCCTTGACCCACACGTGCCACATATCCCCCGTCCGGTGTTTTCGGGGATCCATCTCTATGGTCATAAAGGGCACCAAGGTCTGTGAATCATCGAATAATTCCAGCCACACCCTGGTGGCATGTCGACTGAATATGGAGAAATTCACGCCGTTGTCGCGCTTGTTCATCCCTATCGGCAGAGGTCTGCCCACATCTACTTGAAACATCTCAGGCATAACAATCGATTGATGACCGGAAAAACCCTCAGGTGAGTCGGTGAGTCGTGGCAACATGCCGCTCCTACAATAAATTTGACAATATCAGTTTATTTGACCTCTATCTCTTTCAAGGCGTTCACATAAAATTTTTTGGTGTATTCTTTAACCATCCGGCGTGCAGAGAACCTTGGGCCGTTGCTCTTAATGGACTCTTTCATGACTTTGACCCAGTCATGAGGTATGTCGTCATCTGAGTGCTTGTAATAGAGAGGGATGACCTCATTTTCCAGGATCTTATAGATAGCCTGGGCGTCCGCCGGGTCCCTGTTTCCATTTACTTTCTCCTGGCCGAAGGCCCAGCCGTTTTTGCCGTTAAATCCCTCTATCCACCAGCCATCCATAATGCTCAGGTGAGGAACGCCGTTCAGGGCGGCCTTCATACCACTGGTTCCGCTGGCCTCCATGGGCGGCAGAGGATTGTTAAGCCACACGTCTACCCCACCATGGACCATGTACTGGGCCAATTGTTCCCCATAGTCTTCTACAAAGGCTATGCGTCCACCAAACTCAGGATCGCGAGCGGCATTGAAAACCTCTTGCAGGATGTGTTTTCCGGACATATCCTCGGGGTGGGCCTTTCCGGCAAAGATGATCTGTACCGGATGCCAGGGATCATTCAGGATCTTTGTCAGCCTTTCCCTGTCGGAAAAAACCAGATTTGCTCGCTTATAAGTGGCAAAGCGGCGGGCAAAACCAATGGTCAACGCAGAGGGGTCGAGCATGCCCCCCTCGGCCAAGGTAATGGAAGGGTTGATTCGATCTTCGACCCAGCGTTTGCGGACACGCTCACGTATGAAATTGATCAATTTCACCTTTAGCCAGTAATGCGTATGCCAAAGTTCCTCATCCGGGATATCATCAATGAGTTCCCAGATTGCCGGGTCATCATGGTCCTCCAACCAGTTGGGACCAAGATATTTATTGAATAGGAGCTCCGTTTTGGGCTCCACCCATGTTGGGACATGAACGCCGTTAGTAACATTATCTATGGGTATTTTATCCGGCAGTTCCTGCCAGAGAACATTCCACATGCGCCGGGTCACCTCCCCGTGCCTTCTGCTGACCGCATTACAATAGGTACACATCTTCAGGGCAAAGGCGGTCATGTTGAAGCCGGCCATCCGGGCCTCCGGATTGGTTCCCAAACGGAAGAAGGTCTCACGATCTATTCCCAGGCCCGGCCAATAGGAGCTGAAATATTTTTCCATCAACTGGAATGGAAAGACATCATGCCCGGCCGGAACCGGTGTGTGGGTCGTAAAAATTGAGCTGCTCCGGACCCGATGGGCAGCTTCTTCATAACTCATGCCTTCCTGTATCCGCTCCCTGGTCCGTTCGAGCAGCGCAAAAGCGGGATGCCCTTCATTGAGGTGGAGCACGGAATGTTTAATCCCCAAGGCACCCAGGACCTGGTAGCCACCGATACCAAGGACAATCTCCTGGCGCAGCCGCTGCTCCATATCCCCTATATAGAGACGGGCAGATATTCCCCGGTTCCATGGATCGTTCATATCTATATCCGTGTCCATCAGGTAAAGCGTGATGCGGCCCACGGCCACCTTCCACAAGGCCACGTAGATAGGAGGTTCAACAAGAGGTACCCTGACCACAAGCTGTTTTCCGTCTTTTTCCAGGACCCTGGTTATGGGGGCTGCATCTCTGTCTAAGGGCTCATCTGAACCTTCCTGCCAGCCGTCCTCACGGATCTTCTGACGTATGTATCCTTCCGGATACATGAAGCCTATCGCCACTAACGGGACTCCCAGATCACTACATTCCTTTAAGTGGTCGCCGGCCAAAAAACCAAGACCGCCCGCATAGAATGGCAGGGAACGGTGCAGCCCATACTCTGCCGAAAAGTAGGCTATTGGCAGCAACCCGGGATCGGCAATATTCTCCCAGAACCACTCACCCCTTGTGTTCACATAATGCCTGAATTGGGCAAGCACGGCATCGTAGTGACGCAAAAACTCGGGGTCGCCTGCCGCGGATTCCAGAACCTTTCCGGGAAGATCCTCAAGCATCTTTATCGGATTATGGACGCTCTCCTTCCATGCCTCACGATCCAACACCTTAAACAGCATTCTCGCCTCGGGATGCCAGCTCCACCAGAGGTTGCAAGCCATTTCCCCAAGGCCGGAGATCTTATCCGGGATACCTGGAAACCTGTCTTTCAAAATATCCATAAAATCTTACTCCTTCCACTGGAGAACCATCAATTTTTGTCTTTTCCCAATGGTAAAATGACTTCAAGATGACGGAAAAATAAAACTAACACTGCTATACTCAATCCGAGCCATATCCATCTGAACCAACCGTGAAAAACATGCATAAAGGCTTCTCCCACGATATAACCAGCCATGAAAACAACTGCCGCCCATAACATGCAATTTAAAGCCTCGTAAAAAATAAATCGTGCAAAAGATAAACCTGTCATGCCAAGGCCCATGGCTCCAATGATGCGCATACCATAGAGATATTGAAGCACAAAAATAGCCGTTTTTGGGCGTTCAAGGATAATTTTGTTTACCTCTGCAATCCGTTCTTCAATTCTTTTGCTTTTTGGCAAC
>CAZPBZ010000138.1:0-4708 GCA_964584765.1 uncultured Thermodesulfobacteriaceae bacterium | reverse complement strand
CTGATGGGACTGTACTGAGTTCGACAATATCTCCAACAAACATGCAACTATCTGCATCTCTTGCCACCTCACTATTATAGGAAGCAAACGCTCTAGTTACGAAATGGAATGTTTGAAAATTGGACCATTGTGTTACAATTGGTTCATCGTCAGAAGCATCTATTACATCTTCAGGTATATTGTTAATATCATAGTTTGTAGCAAGATTTTCTCCAACTAGCGAATAATTCATTGGTATCATCTGGTGATCAATAGACTTAAGCTCAAATGATGTATTATCGAAATAATTTTGAGGCAAATTGTCTGATAAAGAAACAGCCAACGCGCTCCCACATAGTAAAAAGAACGTATATACCGATAAAATTAAAATCTTCAAAGCCATCTTCACTCCCTTGCATAACCTCACAATAAGTTCCATTGCTTACTAAATATTTAAAATATGCTCTTTCACCTTGTATGATGTGAGGTTAGATATCGTTATTGCAAGAGAAATGCCATTTTTTTACTCTTATTTCGTCATTTTTTTCTGGGTTTTAGGTGCTGTTTTTCAAAAAAAGATGGATGAGTGTATTTTTTTTCCATTTATGGAAAAAAATTTCCCAAGAAGAATCTACTTTCCAATGGCATTTTCCCCAGGTTGTTTAGAGGTGGGAAGAGAATCATTGTCTTCATCTTCAAGCATTACCATCTTTTCGATTTTGTCCTTGTTTTTTGGAGCTTGCTCTTCTGAAAAGTCTATCTATCGAATATCGTGCCATTGATATGATGTAAATCAAGTTGATAGCAATAATCTCCTTACGGAATGGCGGTTAAGGATAATGGCATATTAGATTAATATGTTTGATAACGGAGTGGGTTTATCAGCAGCATGAGAGGACGCAAGGGTTGATTGAAGTATGGTGTCGGGTCAAATACAGGGTCTTCCGGTGTCAATAAACCTGGTTGGATGTCTTTGAGGGTGATTTTAATTTCCAGATCCAGTTCCTTGAGTTTCATCCGGATTTTGCTCGGATAAGGGACGCAATCTCCCAGTAATATGGGGTCATCATACAAAACTTTGAGTTCGGGATTCTCTAAAGAAATCGGTGACAGCGTTTGTCTGTCGAACTTTGCCCATCCAGGCCCTCCTTGATGGAAAAAGCTAATACAAACTGGTTTTTTATAATCTTTAAAGTTTCTTTCCTTCTCGCATGGAGCAACTTCAACATTTTGCGTCTCGACCACACTCCATGGATTTAATAGCCAGGATGCCTCGTTAATAAGGGACGATATCTCCTTGCCATTTCTAAGCTTGTCATTAATACTGGTAACATATACTGCGTTATGCGATGGGATGAAGAGATAAAAGGCTTTTTTCGCAACCAGGCAATCAAAGACAGTTACGCCAAAGGGACCATGACCTGTCAGCCTGGCAAGCCCCCCTTCATGCGTCCTTGTCCACATAAGCTGTCCTTTGATTTCAGGCTGAGCCTGATCATGGATCGTGAGCTTCAATTTGACCCTGGCCTTAAGGCTGAGGAGCTGACTTGCCTGTAAGCTTATAGCATCCAATATATCTCCAGTTGCGATTTTGGGACCAGGTTGTACACTTGGTGGCCTTTTTGGTTTTCCAGCGCAACCAGACAGGCACGCGCACGCAAGAAGGGCTAAAACAATGGCAAATGGAAAACTATATATTATTTTAATAACCATCAGACCCTAACCATTTTCATGGTCGCTCTGTTTTTTTTGCATATCACACGACACCAAGTACAATCTGTGCTTTGCTATGAAAAGACAGGTATCGTGTTTAGCATGGGATCTTTGAAATAACAACCAGCAGAATAAATATCACGTATTAGGAAGAGACAAAAGAGGCTATGGAGCAAGATATCGGAAAGGCGTTAGCATATCAGATAAAGAGGGAAATAGCAGAGAGATACTTCGGCTATAGAAAAACCATAGAGAAAGACAGGCAGGCCCTTGAGGCCATGATCTCTGATCTTTGCTTCCTATACGAACAAAAGATAGGGAGGGACATGGCCAGGATATATGTCCTTTTGCAGGATTTGAACTTGATTGACGAATTTTTAAGGCTTACGGGTTGGGAAGGCCGTCCCTTTTTCGATCAGTATACAGTGGAGTCGGGCACGATCAGGGAGCGGCTTCTTAAGAACATGGAACTCCATGGCTGGTTGGCCCATTCCAAATTTGCCAATCTGCTTTTAGACAGTTATGAAAGGCTTTACCTTGACACATTTGAGTACAGAGAAAAGCTGGATAAGGTACTTGAAGAGGCCCAGGTTATAGACGAGGAGATTCGTCAGTTTAAAGAGAAATTTGATCTTGAGGAAATTATGAGTTTTTTAAATACTTTAGACAGAAGGGATGATCTTGCAGGTGTATTAGGTGAAAATCTGCCGGCAGGTAGAGCAGAAGATCTATCATCCCGTCTTGAACTGGTCCCTGTTGGTGACCTTGAAAAGTTACTACCCAAGGTGCCGGATTTGCCGGCGCCAGATAAGGTAAAGAGCAGCCTAAAAGACCTTGCCAGTAGAGCAGTTAAATCTCATAAGGAGGAAGTCCTTAAAGCTGTCGGTGATTAAACAGATTTGGCATATAAAGAAGGGAACAGTCTCTATGAATACAGATAACGATTTTGCTTCATACTCTGAGTATTCTGAGGATATTCAACATGTCTGGCACACTGTAACAGTACCTTTGGGAGCCAATACTTATGATATTCTCATAGGTCCGGGGCTTTTGACAGAGTTGGGAAAGGACCTCAAGTCGAATTTGCCTGCTCCGCGATACATAATTATCACGGATTCAAATGTAGGGGATTACCTTGGGGCGGATCTCATTAAGTTGCTGGGCCAAGGCGGAGTCAAGGTTGAGTTGTTGTCCTTTGCAGCAGGCGAGGAATCAAAAAATATGGATACCGTAGTGGATCTGGCCCGCAGGATGATAGACCTGGGTGCAGATAGGCAGACTGCCATACTGGCTCTGGGCGGCGGAGTGGTTGGGGATGTGGCAGGATTTCTTGCCTCTATCTATATGAGGGGTGTCCCGCTTGTGCAGATTCCTACTACTTTCCTTGCCCAGGTAGACAGCTCAGTAGGAGGAAAGACAGGGGTTGATTTGCCTGAGGGGAAAAACCTCCTTGGGACCTTTTATCAGCCCGGAAGAGTCTATGCGGACATAGGGGTGTTGACTACTCTGCCCAAGGCTGAGATCAGAAATGGTCTTGCTGAAGTAGTGAAGTATGGAATGATCCAAAGCCCGGAACTGTTTGATTTCCTTGAGGAGAAGTGGTGGGATGTAATAAATCTTGAGCCACATGTCACAGCTCACATAGTCTTCAGCTCTTGTTCCATAAAGGCTGATGTGGTGTCTGCTGATGAGCGCGAAGGAGATCTGAGACGTATCCTTAATTTTGGTCACACTGTGGGTCATGCGGTGGAGGCCGCAGCACACTATCAGATTCCTCACGGAGAGGCGGTTTCCATGGGTATGGTGGTGGTTTCAAGGATCTCTGTAGCAAAGGGTTTAATGCCTGAGGGGGATCTTGAGAGGCTGTGCAGGCTTCTGGACAGGTTAAATCTCCCCATGGCGATTCCGGCAAACCTCTCTGCAGAAGAGCTGATGAATCTCCTTCAGCATGACAAAAAGGCAAAGTCAGGGCGACCTCACTTTGTCCTGAGTCGCGGAATCGGTCAAATTCTTATAACGGATGATGTTAGTAGAGAGGAACTGGCAGTGGCTATTGAGGCCTCACGTGAGTTTCATGCAAAATCTTGAGTTTTGCAAGAGGCCCAAAGCCTAAATCTTTTTGGTCCTTATCTCCCTTCTTCTGTCTTTTGACAGATAAAGAGTCAGGATAGTGCCCTCACCCGGTGATGACTTGATAACTATATCCCCGATTTGCTCCTCCATTATCCTGCGGGCAAAGGTAAGCCCCATACCTATGTGCCCGGTCTTGGTGGTGAAAAAAGGGCTGAAGACATTTGTGAGTACCGAGGGTTTTATTCCTGAACCCCTATCCTTTATGCAGAAGGCACAGGCCATGGGACCGTGGTCTACTGGTTCCACCCAGAACTCTATAATCTTCTCCGTGTCTTCACGCTCATAGGCATCACAGGCATTGATGACGACTGCCTCAAGTGCCCTGATAAATATCCTGGTATCCACCAAAACCCTTTCCTTCGGCAAAGAGGATGGAATTCTGGAGATCCATTTTGCCCCATGGCTTTCGGCAAGGCCCATCAGATGGGACGTGATATCCTCGACCAAGTATTTAACAGGAAGGGGCTCTAATTTTGGTCTATCCAATTTGATAAATTCATTGAGAGTGTTCAGCAGTAGTTCCAGGCGGGCTGATTCGTCAATGATGGCTTGAATATGTTCAGGCTTTGGGAGATCTGTTTTGGAAAGACGCCTTGAAAATCCCCCGATTGTTAGTACTGGATTTCGGATCTGGTGGCTGATATTGTTCAACATCCGCCCCAGAAAGACCATGCGCTCTGACCTTCTTAGTTCCCACTCAATGTTCTTGAGCTTGGTTATGTCATTGATTGTTATGACCACTCCAACGCCTTGTTTCCATTGCCAGGATGAGGCTGACAGAAGCCCCATGAATTTGGAACCATCCGGCCTATGGAGCATGGCCTCTCCTTCGAATTCACCTTGGGAGCGGGTGATTTTGAGAATGTTGGGGAGAAGCACATCC
>CAZPBZ010000137.1:0-4742 GCA_964584765.1 uncultured Thermodesulfobacteriaceae bacterium | reverse complement strand
AAGAGCATATGCGGATCTGGAACGAATTGATGATTCAGGATCATCCGCAAGGTGCTGAGAGCCCATGCTAAAAAAATGCCTCAGTTCCTCGGATTGTCTCGGTGCCGCAGTGAAACTGGTGGCGAGAATTGGCGGTTATCTCGACCGTTCAGGTGATCCGCCACCTGGCCATCAATTAATGTGGCAAGGTTATGCATATTTACAACTAATGTGTGAAGGTTATGCGCTCAGGAGGAGCTAATGCTTGGTAGAGCTGATTTGTGGGTAAAGGGCAGGGCTTACCGGAAGGACACAGAACAACTTGCTCACTACCGAGGCGGCTTTGCGGCGTTAGCAGACCAACTCAAGGAATACATCGAACTGAAAGGAGGTCAGGTAATCACCGATGCCCCCATAAAAGAGTTGATTGCCAATGTGGGGCAAGTGGTTGGCGTTAGATCAGGAGATATAACTTTTCATGCCGATGCGGTTATTGCAACGCCTGCACTAGCAATCATAGCCAATTTAGTAGAACCGCATGTTTCGGCTGATTATACTCAAAGGCTACGGCGCATCCGCATGTCGGATGAGGACTTGTTGGAATACACTATCCCTTACCTGCAAGAGATGTTTCCGGCTTTCCATAGAAATTGGATATTGAAATACCATATTTGGAAAGCGCATTACTCTCAGCCTATAGTTGAACGTCGTTACAGCAGACTTATTCCTAAAAAAGAAACACCATTTCAGGGGTTATACATCGCTACTATGGCACAAATATATCCAGAAGACAGAGGAACAAACTACGCTGTCCGCGAAGGTCGGTTAATAGGAAAAAGACTAATTGCAAACATCTCAAAAAAAACCATTTCGGAGAGTCTATGTGAACGGCATGATGTTTAAGCAAGGGGATTCCAAGACTCAAAAGCTACTTAGAATATGCCTAGAGACCAAAACCATGGTATAGTATCAATCTGGACATGGTGGAGCCCCCCTTTTTGTTCGAGTGGTTTCAAATGACAATTTGCTACCCCAGGCACTCATTTGCCTAAAGAGCCGTAAGTACTCAATGAAAAACAGATTCTATATAACAACACCCATCTACTATGTGAATGCAGAACCTCATCTGGGACATGCATATTCAACTGTAATTACGGATGTGCAGAACCGGTTCCATAAACTTCGCGGGGAGGAGACCTTTTTTTTAACCGGAACAGATGAACATGGGGACAAAATTGTTCAGGCAGCAGAGAAGCAGGGAACAGACCCAAAGACCTATGCAGACAGGATAAGCTCCTTATTCAGGGAGTCCTGGCCCCTTCTGGATATAGAGCCTGACAGATTTATTCGCACCACGGAACCGGAACATATCGCAACCGTGCAGCGCATACTGCAGGATGTCTATGACAGAGGGGACATAGTCTTCAGGGAATATGAGGGGCTTTACTGTTTTGGGTGTGAACGCTTCTATGTGGAACGGGAACTTGAAGACGGAAAGTGCCCGGACCATGGTACTGTCCCGGTACGGTTGAAGGAAAAAAATTATTTCTTCCTTATGAGCCGCTACCAGGAATGGCTGATAGACCATATAAAGAAGCACCCGTTGTTTATCACGCCTGAGCGTTACAGGAATGAAGTGCTGTCCTTCTTAAAGGATCCCCTGGATGACCTCTGCATCTCAAGGCCCGTCAGCCGTCTTTCGTGGGGCATCCCCCTTCCCTTTGACGATAAATTTGTAACCTATGTCTGGTTTGATGCCCTGATCAATTATCTGACCGGGTTGGGATATCCGGATGGCCCCAATTTTTCAAAGTTCTGGCCGGTGACCGAACACGTGATAGCCAAAGATATCCTGAAGCCACACGGCATTTACTGGCCCACCATGCTAAAGGCCATTGGACTCAAGCCCTATAGGCGTCTTCATGTCCACGGCTACTGGCAGATCCGTGATCAGAAGATGTCCAAGAGCCTTGGAAACGTGATACAGCCGAGGGGTCTGGTTGAATCCTTTGGTATAGATGCAACCAGATACTGTTTGATGCGGGAGATGGCCTTTGGCCTGGATGCCGGATTCAGCGAAAAATCCTTCTTGCTGAGGATAAACGCTGATCTTGCCAATGACCTGGGAAATCTTGTGAGTCGCACACTGGCCATGGTCCTGAAATATGTCAAGGGAGAGGTCCCTGCACCTCAAGACCCGGAGGGAGTGGAGAAAGATCTGCGCGAGGCTGCGCTCAGGCTGGTACCTGTCTGGGAAAAGACCATGGAGTCCTTTGCAGTGCACAGGGCCATGCAGGAAGTCTGGGAAGCAATAAATAAGGCCAACAAAATGATTGACACCTCTGTCCCATGGGTCTTGGCCAAGGACCCGTCTAAAGCCAGCCGGTTGAGGAATGTTCTCTATACACTCCTTGAGTCTCTTCGAATTTTTTCAATCCTGGTAGCCCCTGTGATGCCGTCAACCGCCAGAAAAATGCAGGAGGCCATAGGTCTTGACCCACAGGAGGACCTGAATCTTGACGCGGCCCGGCGATGGGGAATACTGACTCCCGGGACCAAGACCTCACGCATACCGTCCTTGTTTCCGAGGTTGGAAGCAGGGAAGGCAAAGGACAAGAAGGTGGGCTGATTCATGGATACCAAGACCATCATTCTCGGTACTGCCGGCCACATTGATCACGGGAAGACCGCCCTGGTCAAGGCCCTCACAGGAATAGATACCGACAGGCTAAAAGAGGAAAAAGAGCGGGGCATCACTATTGAACTGGGTTTTGCTCACCTTTCCCTCCCTTCAGGCCAGCAGGTGGGAGTAGTAGACGTCCCGGGCCATGAACGTTTTGTAAAAAACATGGTGGCCGGAGCCATGGGGATGGACCTCGTTATCCTTGTGGTGGCTGCTGACGAAGGGATAATGCCCCAGACCACAGAGCACCTGGAGATATGCCGTCTCCTGGGAGTTAAGAGGGGACTTGTTGTTCTGACCAAGAAGGACCTTGTGGAAAAGGAATGGCTGGAAATGGTCACTGAGGACGTTAGTGATTTTGTCTCCGGCACATTTCTGGAAGATGCTCCTGTGCTGGCTGTCTCCTCAGTTACAGGAGACGGCCTTGACGAACTCCTCAGAGTCCTGGATGAGATGGTGTCAGAAGTGGTGCCAAAGGCCCCGGTCGGGCCATATCGCCTTCCGGTGGACAGAGTATTCACCATAAAAGGCTTTGGCACGGTAGTCACCGGCACTTCCATTTCAGGGCAGATCAGATTGGGAGACGAGGTATCTATCTATCCCAAGGGGATGGCTGCCAGGATTCGGAGTGTTCAGATCCATGGAAAGGATGCTCAGGAGGCCCATCCGGGGATGCGCACGGCCCTCAATTTACAGGGTATTGATAAAGAGGATGTTAACAGGGGAGACGTTATGGCCACTCCCGGGAGCCTGCATGCGAGCTACCTCGTTGACTTGAATTTTCTGTATCTTGCCAGCGCAGGCCGTCCCCTGCGGCACAGGAGTCCTGTTCGCTTTCACGTGGGAACAGCCGAGATTATCGGGAGGGTCCTGCTCCAGGGAGATGAGCTTGTTCCGGGTTCAGAGACTTATATCCAGATAATGCTGAAGGAACCGGTGGCAGTCCTCTCAGGAGATCACTATGTTATCAGGAGTTATTCACCTATCCGTACCATAGGTGGTGGAAGGATCCTCCACCCTGTTCCCAGGAGACGGAAGCGGACCCGGCCCGCGCTCTGGACAGAGTTGGACATCCTGGCCAAAGGCGGACCGTCTGACATCATTGGATATCACCTGGAACGTGCGGGTGCGAGGGGACTTTCACAGTCAGAACTCGCAATGCGTAGCAGTATCTATGGAAAACGCCTTGCCCGGGAGCTTGAGCCTCTCCTTAGTTCCAGAAAAATTGTATGCTCTGAGGGGGAGGGGCAGAGACTTGTCCATGGTAAAGTTTACGAGGCTCTAAAGGAGCAGGCGCTGGACATCCTGCAAACCTTTCACAACGACAATCCTCTTGTCCAGGGTCTGTCCAAAGAGGAGCTCAGGTCCCGCCTCTTTCCCATAGCCAGGGTTACCAGACCTGCCTTTCAATCACCAAATCACCAAATCACCAAATCACCAAATCAGAGGCTGTTTCAAATGCTCCTTTCTGATCTTGTCAAGTCAGGAAAGGTTGCACAGGAAAAGGATCTTGTCCGGCTTTCCAGCCACCATGTGATTCTTGGGGATGAAGAAAAAGAACTCAGGAGCAAGCTTGAACTTATCTTCAAACAGGCCGGTTTTCAGCCTCCTTTTCGTGAAGATGCACTTGGCCGTGCGGAAGGGCATGAGAAGGCGGCAGACAAAATATTTGATTTGATGGTCAGGGAAGGGATTCTTATGCGCCTGAGGGACGATCTTTATTACCACCACAGCACTCTGGATAAACTTAAGGACATGGTCATTTGTTTCATCAAAGAGCATGGCGAGCTTAGAATAAATGAATTTCGGGACCTTGCCGGAGGGCTTTCCAGAAAGTACATGATCCCGCTCCTTGAGTATCTGGACAACCAGCGAGTGACCATACGAATAGGTGATAAACGCAAACTACGTGGAAGATTGGGAAACTGACGACCAAGTCTCTTGACTCAAAGCTCCAAAAGGCCGGTGAATTCATTGGGATGATGATTGTTAGGTCTGTTGAGTCTTCATTGAGGTATAATTAATATGAGTACACTTAAGAAAATCAGCCCTTCAAGACGGACAGAGCATATTGCTTATG
>CAZPBZ010000136.1:0-4751 GCA_964584765.1 uncultured Thermodesulfobacteriaceae bacterium | reverse complement strand
CCCGCAAGAAGAAATTCTGGGTCTGCCTCCTCGCCCTGGGGACTTCTTCCGTATCAGTTCAGCTTATAATGATCCGGGAGGTCATGTCCACCTTTGGCGGCAATGAGTTGGTCATAGGCCTCGTGCTTGGGGTATGGCTCCTGTTTACGGGTCTTGGCAGTGCCCTTGGCGTGCCCGTGGCCAAAAAAGCAGGGCCGGAAAGGGCGCTTTTTGCGGGCCATATCCTGGTTGGAATTTTACCTTTTATCCAGATTGCGGCTGTACGAGCCCTCCCGCTCCTCTGGGTGCGGGGCGAAATGCTGGGCCTTACTTCGGCCATTTTCTCAAGCACCTTGATCCTTATCCCCTTCTGTCTCGTCGCAGGCGGGATGTTACCCATAGCAGGGGCCCTGCTCAAGGGTAAGGATACTACGAGCAGGGTATATATTGCCGACACCCTGGGAGATATTGCCGGTGGTCTCCTGTTCAGCTTCGTCCTTGTTTATACCCTCTCCCACTGGGACAGCCTGGTGGTCCTTGGGATGCTGAACCTGCTTGCCGGTGCCATGATGACCTCGTATGCAGGCCTTCCGGTGCTGGCCCTGCTGGGAATCGGCATGGTGGCGGCCAGGCCTCTTGACATGTCCACGCTTTCGTTACGCTTCCCCGGTCAAGAGCTGATCGTACATAAGAACACACCCTTTGCACAGCTTACGATCTCAAAGACAGGCGAGCAGCTTAATGTCCTGCAGGACGCAATCCCACTGTATTCAACCGGCGATTTTGATATGGAATCCGTGGCCCATCTTCCGCTCTGCCAGATCGAACAAGGGGCCGATATTCTTTTGATCGCAGGAGGGGTCTTTGGAACCATTGAGGAGATTGCCAAGCACAGACCGAAGCGCGTTGATTATGTCGAGCTCGATCCTGCCATTCTTGACCTGGATAAGCTGATTGACAAAAGCCTTTCCTATCCCTTTGTCCAGGTATATGTTGGTGATGGACGCCTCTTTGTAAAGCAGGCAAAAACAAAATACGATGCCATTATTATAGACCTTCCGGACCCGGAAAACGCGCAGCTCAACCGTTTCTACAGCCAGGAATTCTTTCATGAAGCAAAATCGATTCTCACGGATCACGGGGTACTCGCGTTCACCCTTGTGGGTGCTGAGAATTATCTTGAAGAAAAGGGCCTGGCTGTGAATCGTTCAGTTTATGCCGCCCTGAAACATACCTTCAAGCATATTTTGGTCTTTCCCGGAATCACCCATTATTACCTGGCTTCCGATGCACCTTTGACCACCGATATTGCAGAGGTGCTGGCCAGACGTAAGATCGTCACAAGACGCCTGGTGGATTATGAACTGCCCGGCATGACTGATCCATTCCGTTTGGACATTCTCAAGCGTCTTCTTACTGAAAAAAAGGTCTTGCCAAACAGGGACCTCTCTCCTTCTGCATTCGGGCACCTTCTGGATATGTGGATGAAGAAATCCGAAAGCCCAAAGACGCTTCAATACGTTATGTTTGTGTCGATCCTGGCATTTGCGGTCCTTGTATGCCGCAGGGATATGCTCCGCTTCACGATTATGACTTCCGGATATGCAGGCATGGCATTTGAATTGTCCCTTCTCCTCCTGTTTCAGGTCATATACGGCTATGTATACCTGCGAATCTGTATCTTTGTAACCCTTTTTATGATAGGATCCGCCCTGGGTGCCTTTGCATCCGGAAAATTAAAAAAGGACACTTTTTGGCAAGTGCTTGCTACTGAATCGGCCCTTATTGCACTGGCTGCACTGGCCTGTGTGGCGACCCTTGCCGGGGTCGGCGCAAAAAGCCAGATTTCTTTATTTGCCATGCAGTATATCGTGATTCCATCTTTGATCTTTCTTGTAGCCTCTGCAGCCGGATGTCAATTTTCCGCTGTCTCTCGCATGGCCCGGGGCACCGGGGCGGAGATCACAGGACGCCTTTATATGGCAGACCTTGCGGGTGCAGCCTGTGGTACAATATTGACAGGACTGCTATTTCTCCCCAAAATAGGAATCATAGGCGTTATGGCCTCAGTGCTGGTAATAAAAGGGCTTAGTCTTGGGTTAAATGTATGGCAGGGGAAATGAAAACAACCCGTAGATATTTCATAAAAACAGCCTTTTGTGCAACCTGTGGTACTTTGCTGTTTCCTTGGGAATGTGCATGGGCCAAAGAGCATTTTTCTTCAACAGATCCCCATGTAAAAGAAGCATATTTCTATAAACAGCTCGTCAATGACACGGTCCAGTGCAGCACATGCCCCCATGAATGTGTGATTTTGCCCGGCAACCGCGGAAGGTGTCGCACAAAAGTCAACATCGAGGGAAAACTCTTTTCCATCTCTTATGGTAACCCTTGCGTGGTACATGTTGATCCAGTTGAGAAAAAGCCGCTTTTGCATTTCTATCCGGGAAGCAAGGCATTTTCTCTCGCAGTAGCCGGATGCAATTTTCGCTGTCTGAACTGCCAGAACTGGGAGATATCTCAAACCAGCCCGGACAAGACCCGCAATTACAACCTGCCCCCTGAGGAGGTCGTCCTGGGGGCCTCGCAATACGAATGCAAGAGCATTGCCTATACATATTCCGAGGCCACAACTTTTTATGAATATATGGTCGATATTTCGGCAAAGGCAAAAAAAGCCAGAATAAAGAATATATGGGTAAGCGCTGCATATATTAACCAGCCCGCCCTGAACAGGCTGTGTGATGTGATCGACGCAGCCAGTGTCAATCTGAAGAGTTTTTCAGACAAGATCTATCAAGATCTGAACGGCGGGCATCTTGAGCCGGTCCTTGAGACCTTCAAGACACTGCACCGGCGAGGCATCTGGATAGAGATCATCAACCTGGTCATTCCGACTTATACAGACGACATGGAAATGATAAAAAAGATGTGCGGGTGGATTGCGGATAACCTCGGAACTGAATATCCCCTTCATTTCTCGCGGTTTTTCCCCCTATATAAGCTTGTCCATCTGCCCCCCACACCTGTAGAGGTCTTGGAACAGGCCAAAGATGTGGCCTTGAAGCAGGGGCTGCATTACGTTTACATTGGTAATGTGCCCGGTGGATGTGACAAGACTGTCTGTCCTGGTTGCAAGCGTACGGTGATTCAAAGAAGGGGCTACACTCTGCTGGAAAACCATGTGGAACACGGAAAATGCAAATTCTGTGGAACCTCAATCAGTGGCCGGTGGGATTGATGAAAATGACCAGAACTGCAATTATGGCCTTTGTATTGGCATTATTCCTTGGCTGGCCTATGGAATCCTCATTCGCCTCTGACGAAGCAAGTCAGACAGTACGGCCACCGGCGGTCGCCGGCCAGTTTTACCCCAATGGCCCTGAAGAGCTCCGTAAGACGGTCAGGACCCTTTTAAGAGATGCCTCTGGTGTTGACATTAAGGAAACAATCCGGGGACTGGTTTCTCCTCATGCCGGATATATTTATTCGGGTATTGTCGCTGCTGCCGGATACAGACAGATAGCCCCGTCCACCAGGACTGTAATACTCATTGGACCGAGCCATCGATTTCCTTTAAAGGGGCCATCCATTCCCTCAGTAACAGCCTATCAAACTCCCCTGGGAGATGTCCGGCTGGCACAACTTGCTTTCAAGCTCCGCAAACTGCCTATTTTCGAATCTGTCCCCGAGGCTCACAAGATGGAGCATTCTCTTGAGGTCCAGCTCCCCTTTCTACAGGTGATGCTGAAGGACTTTGAGATTGTGCCGATCCTTATAAACAGCGGAGATCCAAAGGCCCTTGCCTCAGCGCTTGCTCCACATATTGACAACAATACCCTGATAGTGGCGAGCACGGATCTTTCCCACTACTACCCTTATGAAAGAGCGGTTTCCCTGGACCGGATATGCACCAGCGCCATCACCAACGCAGAGTTTTCCCGTATGCCGCTGTGCGAGGCCTGCGGTAAGCAGGCAGTTATGACTTTGATGTATATTGCCGAAATCAAGAACTGGGACGCAAAATTGATCGATTACAAAAATTCCGGCGACACTGCAGGAGGCAAGGACAATGTTGTGGGATATGCGAGTATTGCCTTTGTGGATAGAAAAGAGAGGTCAAAAAAAATGAAGGAATCCATATCTATCCAGGATAAAAAGGCCCTTCTCAGGCTTGCCCGCTCTGCCATTGAGGCAAAGCTTGTGGATGGCGTCAAGGTGGAAAGGCCGGGGCCCTCTCCCATTCTGAAGGAAGACAGGGGCTGTTTTGTCACATTACATAAATACGGGCAACTCCGGGGATGCATCGGAACCATAGAACCTGTATGTCCCCTTGTTGAATGCGTGGGGGAAAACGCCCAAAACGCAGCTTTCAAAGATCCGAGATTCCCGCGCTTGAGTGCAGAGGAGCTGCCTGAGATAGATATTGAGGTGAGCGTCCTATCAGTGCCGGAGAGACTGAATTTCAAGAATGGAGACGACCTGAAGCGTCAGCTTCGACCTAATGTTCACGGAGTAATTCTGTCTCGTGGGATGCACAGATCGACCTTCCTCCCCCAGGTCTGGGAGCAATTGCCGGACAAGGAGCTGTTCCTGGAACAGCTGTGTCTAAAGGGCGGTATGCAGGCAACTGCCTGGAAGGATCCAGCGACCAACGTTGAGGTATATCAAGCCGAGGTCTTTGGTGAAAAGGATTTCAAGTAACACTTTAAGGAAGAGTACCAATATATTTATCAGGTGAAAGAGAAATGAACAGATACTTACCGCTGATC
>CAZPBZ010000135.1:0-4783 GCA_964584765.1 uncultured Thermodesulfobacteriaceae bacterium | reverse complement strand
CAACAAGAGAGATATTCCTTTTTTAAAAACAAAACCCATGGCATCTAAGTTTATATTGATAGTGATAGTTGAAGAATTGCGAATTTATCTGAATTAAATAACCGATCTGGCGGGGTCGACGAGACTCGAACTCGCGACCTCTGGCGTGACAGGCCAGCGTTCTAACCAACTGAACTACGACCCCATATCTGATATCTTTTCTCAAAGTGTGGTAGGCGGAACAGGGTTTGAACCTGTGACCCCCGGCTTGTAAGGCCGATGCTCTCCCACTGAGCTACCCGCCCGCAAAATTGCGGATATTCTGTAACATTTGATTTAATTGGTGTCAAGCTAACAACTTCCGCACTATCACTAGTGTATAACACCACCTATACGTTCGAACCTTGGCCAGAATTTATCCGAATTCCAACTCCAATAAATAGCAAATGCCTCACCTTTCACGTCCTTGAGGGGTACAAACCCCCAGAATCTGCTATCATAACTTTGATCTCTGTTGTCGCCCATTACAAAAATCTTTTTCTTCGGAACAGTCACGGGTCCCATGTTATCCCTTGGTTGAACTGATCCCGGCAATATTCGGGGGTCTGTGTGCTGCATACCTTGTAGATCAGAAAACAGCTTTCCGTTCACATATACTTTCTTGTTTATTATCTGGACCGTGTCTCCCTCTATACCGATCACACGTTTTATGAAATCCTTTTTCCTGTCCACTGGATAAATAAAGACCGCCACATCTCCGCGCTCAGGTTTCTTGACTGGGATCCAGAGTTCCCTGGTAAAAGGATTCCTGACACCATATATGAATTTGTTTACGAGTATATGATCACCTATAAGAAGCGTGCTCTCCATTGAACCAGAGGGGATCTTAAAGGCCTGGGCTACAAAAGTCCTGATAAATAGAGCCAGGACCAGGGCAATGAGAATCGCCTGCACATATTCCCATGCTACTGACTGCCAGGAACGCTTATTAGACTGTTTTTTTGTTGAAAAAGTGGACATATTCATGGATTAGGATATTAGCTCTATAGATCCGAAACTGCAAGTCTCTCCTCTTAATACGCCTTCAACACACTCAGAAAAGCCTCCTGGGGTATCTCCACATGGCCAATGTGCTTCATTTTCTTTTTTCCTTCTTTTTGCTTTTCCAGCAACTTGCGCTTACGAGTGATATCACCCCCATAACATTTGGCTATAACGTCTTTTCTGAATGGAGCAACACGTTCTTTGGCAATGATATTGCTTCCAATGGCTGCCTGGATCACGACTTCAAACATTTGCCTGGGTATTATCTTGCGCAAGCGGCCCACAAGTTCCCGGCCTCTGTAATAGGCCTTGTCTTTGTGCACTATGACCGAAAGGGCGTCCACTGGTTGTTTATTAATAAGGATGTCCAGCTTGACCAGTCTGGCTGGTCTATGTTCAAGGAAGTCATAATCAATAGAAGCATAACCTCTGCTTATCGACTTTAACTGATCGTAAAAATCCAGAACAATTTCATTGAATGGGAGTTCGTATTTTAGCAGCACCCTGTTCTCCGTGAGATAGCGCATATCTATCTGTTGTCCCCTTTTTTTATCGCACAACTGCATAACAGAGCCAATATATTCCTTGGGAACATAAATCTCCATTCGTACAAAAGGCTCTGCTATTTGCTCTATTTTATCCGCTGACGTCATCTGGGCAGGATTGTGTACATGGACGATTTCCCCGCTGTTAAGTTTAATTTCATAAGATACTGACGGAGCCGTACTTATGAGGGACAGCTTGTACTCTCGCTCAAGACGCTCCTGCACGATTTCCATGTGAAGAAGCCCCAGAAAACCGCACCTGAATCCGAATCCCAGAGCTGCAGAACTTTCAGGCTCATAAGAAAAGGCCGGGTCGTTCAGCCATAGCTTTTCCACAGCCTCTTTCAACTGATCGTGCTGGTCTGGATCTACTGGATAAAGACCGCAAAATACCATTGGCTTTACCGGCTCAAAGCCGGGCAAGAGGCTTGCGGCAGGACGTCTTTCCTCTGTAATGGTATCGCCTATCCGTGTATCACGCACGGCCTTTATGCCAGCAGTAAGAAACCCCACTTCTCCAACTGTCAGTTGATCCGTATCTATAGGATTAGGGGAAAAAATGCCTGTCCTATCCACTTCATAGGTCTGATTCGTAGACATCATGCGTATCTGCATACCAGGTCTCAGTATGCCTTCCACAACCCTGATCAATACAACTGTCCCTTGATATGAATCGAACCATGAATCAAAAACAAGCGCCCTAAGTGGTTGGCCAGGATCTCCTGCAGGGGCTGGAATCCGGTGTACTACTGCTTCCAGGATCTCTTTTGTACCCAGACCCTCTTTTGCACTTGCCAGTATAGCCCCTGAGGTATCGAGCCCTATGATGTCCTCTATTTCTTGTGCAACCCTTTCAGGGTCTGCACCAGGTAAGTCAATTTTGTTCAGCACCACTATGATCTCAAGATCATTTTCCAGTGCCAAATAGACATTAGACAGGGTCTGGGCCTCCACACCCTGGGTGGCATCAACTACAAGTAGGGCCCCTTCGCAGGCTGCAAGACTCTTTGAGACTTCATAAGAAAAATCCACGTGGCCAGGCGTATCTATCAGATTAAGCACATAGGTCTCTTTATCTTCAGACCGATATTTAAGCCTCACCGTCTGGGCCTTGATAGTGATCCCTCTTTCCCTTTCCAAATCCATCTGGTCAAGAAATTGCTGTTTCATTTCCCTGGCTGATACAGTACCGGTAAATTCAAGAATACGATCAGCAAGCGTAGACTTGCCGTGATCAATATGGGCAATTATCGAAAAATTACGAATTTTCTTCGGATCGGTCATAAACATCTATTTTTTTCTTGATTTCCTTTGCGCCTTTGCGTGACGTTCTTTTAAAAAGTGTAAACCTAAAAATGGAAAATGCCCAATATTTAATTTTTTTTGTGCAAAGTTAAGAAAAAAGAAAAACTTGCCGAAGCAATAAATAGACAAAAAAATAAACCATATCTCAGCCTTGCCGGTGAACCGATAATGGAGTCAAATTCCATGGCGCAAATAATTTATGTGCCCTGGGAACAAATAAAATGAAATTCCCTTCTCTGCCAAAAAAATGGGGACAGCGTCACCACCCCACACTGGGGCTGGATATAGGTTCACACAGTATAAAGATTGTTGAGCTTTCCACCAGCAACACAATTCGTACCATCAGGTGCGTTGGACGTGCCTTGGTCCCACCCCAAGCCATAGTAGACGGTTCAATAAAAGAACCGGATAAAGTTGCAGAGGTAATGAAGGCGCTTATAGGCAATCTCCGGCCCAAAGTTAAATACGCGGCCACATCTATCGCTGGCTATTCTGTCATTGTCAAGAAAATAATGGTTCCATATCAGGATGAAGCTGAGATAGAACGCAATCTGATTTTCGAAGCAGAAAAATACGTACCGTTTGAAATCGAAGAAGTTTATGTGGATTTTCATGTGCTGAATGGAAAACACGAAAACGAAAAAAGCAGCGGGACAGAGATTTTCCTTGTTGCTGCTAAAAGAGAGATTGTTGATGAATACGCCGCCCTTATTCAGGAAGCCGGTTTGTCCCCGGCAGTAGTGGGCGTGGATGCATTTGCCCTTGGAAATGCCTTTGAGTGCGCTTTTGGTCCTCTTGCAAAACCCGTGGTTTTAGTGGACATAGGGGCCCAAAAGACAAACCTCAACATAGTTTCACAGCATGCATCTCTTTTTGCAAAAGACATGGCATCTGGAGGAACACAGCTTACAGAGGCTATCCAGGAAGCTACAGGGCTGGAATATGTAGATGCGGAAAGAATAAAGATTGCCGGATCTGAAGACATGGCAATCATGAAGGAAGTAACCACGGTTTGCAAGGAACTATGTGGTGTTTGGGCATCAGAACTGAAAAGGGCAATAGATTTCTATAAAGCAAGCTCAAGTGCAGAAGAATATCCTGCAGACCTCTACGTCAGTGGGGGTTCTGCCTTTTTAAAAGGGCTTGACATGCTCCTTGGCGACATAATAGGCCTGCCGGTAAAAATATTTAACCCCTTGCAAGGCTTTGCTATCGATAATGGCATAGAGCCTGAGTATATCTCCTCTGTTGCTCCACAAATGGCAATAGCCACCGGGCTCGCGTTGAGGACTTGGGCAAAATGATTCAAATAAACCTTCTTCCGGTTCGAGAGTGGCGCAGAAAAGAGGCGGTCCGCCAGCAGATTTCAACCTTTGCCCTGTCTCTGATCCTCTTGATAGTTGGTTTATTGGCCGTTGGATTGACGGTCCAGGGAAGGGTAGGGGCTCAAAGGCAAGTGCTGGCATCATTAGAAGAAAATATAGCAAATTTTGGCTATGTAAGCGAACAGATAGAAAGAGTAAATAAGAAACAAGAACAAATCGAAGATAAATTTAAGGCCATAGAAAGACTGCAAGAAGGTCGTACAACAACGGTTAGAATCCTGGATGAAATTGTAAGTTCAATACCTATTGATCGTTTATGGCTTACTGAATTAAGCCTTAAGGAAAATAATGTACAACTTGGTGGAGTCGCCATGGACAATCACACGGTAGCTCTTTTTATGCGTCGCCTGGAAACATCACCAATGTGCGGATCAGTAAATTTGATAAGTACCACGCAGAAATCAATCCAAGAACATGCTCTTATGCAGTTTGGGCTTCAAGTGAATATTCAAACTCAACAAAAGAACGACAATGACAAGAAGTTTACAAAGAGAGCTAAGAAGTCGTGAAATTTAACAAACCAGG
>CAZPBZ010000134.1:0-4845 GCA_964584765.1 uncultured Thermodesulfobacteriaceae bacterium | reverse complement strand
CCAACAAATCAAGGCTTTGTATAATCCGCTTTTTTTCTTTGCTGAACCTGAACTGGCGCTGTTTATTGCGCTCGTATGTCTCGCTGCCCGGTACAAACGGGCCAAAGGGCAGCTGAAAAAAAGAATGGAGTGTTACCCCGCCGGCATTGATAGCCGCAACACCGGTTGGAGCGGTGATAATCATCCGTTTCGCCGTGTTCTTATGCAGATTATGGAGAAAGGTTGTTTTGCCTGTGCCCGCCTTACCCGTCAGAAAAATATTGCAGCCGGTATACTGGACAAAGTCGTTGGCGAGTTGCAGTTCATGGTTTGCGGAGGACATAGTTTTCCTGGTCATGCTCGTTGTTATCGTTTATTTGTGAATGTTCGTACCGGCAATACACTATGACACCTCCACCCAGCCGACCAGTTCCACGGAGTATCCCTCAGTCTCCGATGCAATTCCGCGATGCTGGAGTTCCCGCTGCAGCATCGGCTCGATAACGCTCTTGAGCAGATGACGTCTTTCTTCCATCGACAGAACCGAACGGGAGGGTGGACTATGGAGGCGTCGCGCAGGTCGGAACCGGAAAAGGCCCGGAGCGCTGTTTCGATTTGTTTTCTTGTGTCTGTGTTCATGGTTGTAACTGTGTTTTCAGTTCCATTTCTTATCCTTCGACTATTTCTGCATAGACTTCAGCAAATGTTCCCCCGCATCGGTGAGCCGATATTTCTGCGTCGGGCTTTTAGGCGAATCAGGCTGAGTCATCTCAATGAGATCCTGCTCCAGCGCAGACTGAAGATAGTTCTTTCCAAAGGATTTACGGTCATGCAGCCCCAGCTTTTCCATCAAAAGGCCGCGATTAAGTTCTCCCTCTTTCAACATATTCAGCAACCGAATTACTTGGGGGGTTACTTGAGTGGTTACTTGAGGGGTGACGGTTGAATCCTTTTCGTATATCGCAAAATCGGGGTACTTGACGATGCTTCTAAAAACGTCGCCTTCGACCAACTCGGGGGCACTTCCACCATAGGCTTTGCCGTATTTCATGAGTTTGCGCACACCGGAACCGAGTTCATCGGCCCGCCCAATTTCTCGGAAAAAGCGGGCAATCACCGGGTTTTTGGGAAAGGGCGAAGCGGTCCGTTTTTGAAACGTGCGGACAATGGCATTGATAGCTTGGCCGTAAACGGTTACAAAAAATCTAACCCTACGGCTTTTCTTTTTCTGACTTGAGTAACTTATAGCAAATAGCATCCACAAGGGCCTGCCAACTGGCCTCGATGATATCGTTGGAAAGCCCGACTGTGCCCCACTTGTCGTGTTGATCCCTTGATTCTATCAGCACCCGCACCTTGGCCTCTGTCCCTGGACTCCCGGGAAGCACCCTGACCTTATAGTCCTGCAGTACCATTTCCTTGAGCTGCGGGTAGAATTTTTCAAGGGCCTTTCTAATGGCGTTATCCAGGGCATTTACCGGTCCATTGCCCACTGCGGCAGTGTGTTCTGTGTGGCCGCCTACACGCACCTTAATAGTAGCTTCTGCCTGTGCGGGTTCATTGTCTTCGAACTTCTGGTCTATGACCCTGAAGGCAAGGAGATCAAAGTACTTGCGCCAGGTGCCAATGGCCTTCCTCATGAGCAACTCAAAGGAGGCTTCCGCACCTTCGAACTGGAAGCCCTGGGCTTCGAGCTCTTTTAGCTGGGCCACAATGTCCAGCACAACAGGGTCATGGCTCTCCAGGTCAAGGCCAAACTGCTTGGCCTTGGCAAGGATGTTGCTTTTTCCGGAAAGATCTGAGACCAGGATGCGCTGTATGTTCCCCACAAGTTCAGGTCTTATGTGTTCATATGATTCTGGGTTGCGCTGGACAGCACTGACATGGATACCCCCCTTGTGAGCAAAGGCACTGGCACCCACATAGGGCTGGTACTTATTGTGGGACAGGTTCGCGATTTCACTGACAAACCTTGACGCACTGGTGAGCTTCTCGAGATTTTTGCCTGCTGTGCACTCATACCCCATTTTGAGCACCAGGCCCGGAATCACAGAACAGAGGTTGGCATTCCCGCACCTCTCACCAAAACCGTTCATGGTACCCTGTATGTGTGTCACTCCGGCCCTGACTGCCGACAGGGAGTTGGCTACGGCAACTTCGGCATCATTGTGGCAGTGGATACCCAGTTGAACTCCGTCTCCCAGTGCCTTCCGGACATCCTGGATAATCTCCGTCAGCTCATATGGAATAGTGCCGCCATTGGTATCACAAAGCACAAGACAATCTGCCCCTCCGACCAATGCCCGGCGCAGGGTCTCAAGGGCATAGTCCTGGTCGGCCTTGTATCCGTCGAAAAAGTGCTCGGCATCGTAAAATAGTGTCTGGACCTGGGGTCTCAGCCAGGAAAGGGAGTCCTCTATAAGTTCCAGGTTCCTCTCCGGGGAGATTCTCAAGACGTCTTTTACATGTATTCCCCATGTCTTTCCGAAAATTATAATAACTGGAGCCCGGGCCGCCACCAGCGCCCTAAGGTTCTGATCTTCGTGGGCATGATGATTGGCGTGATGGGTGCTGCCAAACGCAGCTATCCTGCTGTGGTTTAGGGAATAGTTTTGAATCTCGCGAAAGTATTGTTCGTCTTTTGGGTTGGACCCCGGCCAGCCCCCTTCAATGTAATCTATGCCGAGATCGTCAAGTTTTAATGTTATCCTGACCTTATCCTCGACAGAGAGGTTAAAGTCCTCGGCCTGAGTCCCGTCCCGAAGGGTTGTGTCATATATTTCGATTTTTTTATTCATGGTCGAGACCAAACTCCTCGTGCAGTGCACGGACGGCCAGTTCAGTGTATTTCTCCTCAATAACGCAGGATATCTTGATCTCAGAAGTACTAATCATAAGGATATTAATTCCATGCCTGGCCAGGATATCAAACATCTTGCCGGCCACACCTGCGTGGTTCCTCATGCCCACTCCCACTATAGAAACCTTGGCAATGTTCTGATCTCCAGCCACCTTCTCGGCCCCGATCTCATCGGCCACTTTTTTTACTATCTCCATGGCCTGATCGTAATCTCCCCGTGGGATTGTAAAGGTCATATCAGTAAGGTCACCGGCCCTTGTATTCTGGATGATCATATCAACCACAATATTTGCATCCGAGATCGGATTAAATATGCTGGCAGCTATCCCAGGCCTGTCAGGGACCTTTGTGATGGTAATGCGTGCTTCTTTTCGGTTGTAGGTAACACCGGAAACCAAGACCTGTTCCATAGTTTCATCCTCCTTAACCACATGGGTCCCTGTGTTGTAAGTAAAGCTCGATATCACATGGAGAGGCATTCCGTATCGCATGGCAAGTTCCACTGATCGGATATCAAGGACCTTTGCACCGAGGCTTGCCATTTCCATCATCTCATCATAGGAGATTATGTCTATCTTTTTGGCATCCGGACATATATTGGGATCTGTTGTGTAAACTCCGTCTACATCTGTATAAATTTCGCAGATATCAGCATTAAGGACTACAGCCACTGCCACTGCAGTTGTGTCTGAGCCGCCCCTTCCGAGGGTGGTGATATTACCTCTAGGAGTAACTCCTTGAAATCCTGCCACAACAGGAATATGTCCTGATTTGATGGCTGCATTGAGTCTTTTAGTTGATATGTCAAGGATCCTGGCCTTTCCGTGGGCTGAATCCGTATCGATTGGGATCTGATAACCCAGAAAGGACGTGGCCTTAAAGCCTTTTTCTCTGGCTGCCATGGCAAAGAGGGAGATGGTTGTCTGCTCTCCGGTGGATAGCAATACGTCAAGTTCCCTGGGGTCTGATATCGGTTGCACTTGCCTTGCCAGGTCAATAAGCCGGTCGGTCTCCCCTGCCATGGCAGAGAGGACTACTACCACATCATCGCCCTGCTTTTTGCAGGCAATCACATGATCTGCAACTCTTTTAATCAGATCACAGTCAGCTACTGAAGAACCGCCATATTTCTGTACGATTAGAGCCATAGCTATTCTTCCTCATGGTCTCCGGTCCAGATAGGGTCCTGCCCGAAGTGATGCATCCACCATTCTCCCTCGGTCATGCCGTCTTCATTTGGATTGAGCTTTATTTCGTACCCATCGGTATATTCCATCAGGATACTGTAGGCCGCATTTAACATAGCCATCTTTTCTGATGTGTCTATGCCTGGATTCCTGTCTGGATGAAGGTCTCTGCAGCGATGCCTGTATGCCTCCAGTATCTCGATTCTTGTTACCCGTTCAGGAAGCTTGAGAAGCTTTCTGGCTTGATCTATATCCTTCCAGCGATTGTGCCTCATAAGTTATAAAGTCACCAGGGATACACCTTATTATTCAAAGTCCATGGCTTTGCGATCTTCAATTATTTTATAGACGTGGTCTTCACGATAGGGCAATGATTCCCTTATGTGTTCGGGGATTTCACCGAACCTGGCCTCAAAATCTTCAAGATACTCTGTCCTGCCCTTGAGAAAATTCTTTATCTTCTTTCTGAGGATTTCCTTGTCAGGGAAAAGAGAGTGGGCATTCATGAGTGACAGGTTGGCCCGGTCGCATTTAATCGGGTAATGGTAGCCCAATAAATCCGGTTTGGAGCTGAACCGCAGCTCTATGCGACTGAGATCATTGTAAATAGCAAGAGACTGGCGCAGGGTCACCTTTGCATCGTCCGCACCTATAGTGCCTGTGTTGGAAAGATAGCACTTTATGCGGTTTCTCTTGATAATATCATAGAAAATCATCGCATGCTCTAACAGATTCCCGCAAACAAAAGGGTCAAGGAAGAAGACTCGCTTGAACTTGCCTGCCTCCTCGGGATTGCCTCCGGAGCTTTCAATTGATTCG
>CAZPBZ010000133.1:0-4858 GCA_964584765.1 uncultured Thermodesulfobacteriaceae bacterium | reverse complement strand
TGAGGAACGAATCTACGGACTCAGGGAGCTTAAAAGGCACTTTGGTCCAACAATTAGGGACGTCCTGGCCTGTCGAAATGACATCGAGATAAAACTTACGACCCTTTACGAAAATGGCGATCGGATAGAGGGCTTGAAGACAAGACTCGAAGAAAAAGAAGAAGAACTCGTAAATGCCGCCTTGGACCTGAGTAAGAAAAGACGTCAGGGGGCAAAAAGACTTTCCAGGGCTATTAAAGCCGAATTATCTGACCTTAAGCTGGCCAAAACCGATTTTATAGTTGATGTCGAGGCCGTTGAAAGGCCCATAGCCTCAGACGTGGGACCCAGGGGACTTGACAAGGTGCAGTTTCTCTTCAGTCCAAATGTCGGGCAACCTCTTCGTCCCCTGGCGTCAATTGCTTCCGGGGGAGAACTCTCAAGAGTAATGCTGGCTTTAAGGGCCGCCCTTGCCAGGCAGGCAGGCATTGAAACCATTGTGTTTGACGAGATAGATGCTGGAATAGGGGGAGAGGTGGCAGAAAAAGTGGGTTTTAAACTCAAGGCACTATCTTCTTTTGGCCAGGTTGTCACCATAACTCATTTTCCACAGATAGCGGCAAGGGGCGATCATCACATAGCATTAGAGAAGGTAGTCAAAGAAAATAAGACAGTCATTATGATAAAGGAAGTAGAAGGAAACCAACGCCTCGAGGAACTCACGAGGATGCTTGGAGGAGACAGGGAAACAGCCAGGGCATATGCCGGCAAACTGCTTTAGTAAATAATCTTATTCCAGACCAGCATGAACACCAAATCACCAAATTCTTCCACCTGCCTGGTCCTTTATTCCGGCGGTCTGGACAGCATCCTTGCCTGCAAAATCCTTCAGGAGCAGGGAATCCATGTCATAGCCCTTTATTTCATTACGCCATTTTTTGGTTATAAACTCAAAGGACGAGAAAAGATATTAAAGAAGAAAGTACTTGCCGATCATGGGATACAATTCGAGAAAATAGATATCTCTGATGCGCACCTTAAAATGGTGAAGAATCCAGAGCATGGCTATGGAAAATATATGAATCCCTGCATTGACTGTAAGATTCTGATGGTCCGAAAGGCCATAAAGCAGCTTGGAGAATTTAATGCATCCCTTGTCGCCACAGGAGAGGTCATGGGCCAAAGGCCCATGTCCCAGCGCAGAGATGCCCTCAGGATAATAGAGCGGGACAGCGGTGCTGATGGACTGCTTTTACGTCCTCTCTCAGCCCTTCATCTTCCGCCCACAGACATGGAAAATAAGGGCCTGGTTGACCGATCAAGGCTGCTGGGACTGACCGGCAGAGGGCGAAAAGACCAGATAGCCCTTGCCGGCAAATATGGAATAAAGGAATATCCGGCTCCTGCTGGTGGATGTGTACTTGCTGACCCTATACTGTCCCGGAGATTTAAACGCATGTTCGAGCTTTGGCCGGAGCTTGATGTTAATGACTGCGTTCTTTCCCAGACGGGAAGACACTTTATCCTGCCTGACAGATCCTGGCTGGTAATTGGTAGAGACGAAAGGGAAAATGCGAAGATTGTATCCATGATAAGGGAAGGGGATATCAAGCTCGATCTGGCAAGAGTCCCAGGGCCAACAGGACTTTGGCGAAAAATATATTCTGATGTCAATGCAGACCTTGCAGCAAGCATCCTGTGCCGATACGCAAGGGTAAAAAGGCGTTTGGAAAAGGTCAGACTGTCAGGACCTGGAACTGAAAATATAAAAACTATCAGAACCGTGCCGGCTTCAGATGAAACTATAAATAAATATAGAATGTAGTTGGCAGATTCCTCAACGTTGAATATCTAAACTTGTTGTCATTATCGCAAAAAGGCTTTAATTTGTTGTAAGCGTTCACAGGGCACCGCATCTGCTTTGTTGTCGGGTACTTGAAGTACAGGGAGTACGTCTGCGTACCCTCCGCCTCGCATCTGCAGCACCCTGTGAACGCTTACAGTTCGGTGGGTTGCGGTAAAACGGGTGTTGTAACCCCGTGAACGGTTACAATTTGTACGCCGCAGATTGGGTTTTTTCAGCGGAATTAGAAAGGAATTTGATAATCAATGTTAGGCACAATTCGGAAGAGTACAGGCTCCTGGCTTATTAAATTCATACTCGGCATTATTGTAATAGTATTCATTTTCTGGGGTGTAGGGAGCTTCCGTTCCCAGAGGCTTAATGTCCTGACCAAGGTGAATGGTGAAGACATCCTTATGGAATCCTATCGCCTTGCTCATGCCAACATGCTGGATAGCTACAAGCGGATGTTTGGCGGGCAGATCCCTGAAGGTTTTCTGGACCGGATAGATATCAAGCAGCAGGTCCTTAACGGCCTTATAAATGAGACACTGATCCGCCAGGCAGCCAGTGAAATGGGCATATTAGTCAGCGACATAGAGGTACAGAATGTTATCCTCGCTATACCTGCATTTAAGCACAATGGAGTCTTTGACCAGAGACTCTATGAAAGATCTCTAGGGGGGGCTCGATTGACGCCTGCTGTCTTTGAAACACAGGTCAGGCAGCGGCTGCTTACTGATAAGGTAAAAGCCCTTCTCTTCTCCGGGCTTGCTGTGACTGAGGCAGAGGCAAGGGACCACTATATGTTCGAAAACGAGGAGGCCAACCTTTCTTATGTATCAATTAATGCCTCAGAATGCGAAACAGAAGTAAATGCCACAAAACAAGACCTGACCTTGTGGTACGAATCACATAGTGAAAATTACATGACAGAACCTCAGACTAAGCTACGCTATCTGGCCCTTAAGGAGTCTGATATTGACGATGCCAACGTGACAGATCTGGAGATAGAGGCCTACTACAAGGATCACAAGAATGAATATGAAGTCAAGGAACGCAGGCGTGCAAGACATATATTGCTCAAGATATCTGAAGGCGCTGATGAAGACAGTATAGAAAAAATCCGAAAAAATGCGAAAAAGATTCGTGACCGAATAGAAAATGGCGAAGACTTTGCAAATCTCGCCAAGGAGAATTCTGAGGATGTCGGGAGTGCCAAAAATGGTGGAGAGCTGGGCTTTTTTAGCAGAGGTATGATAGTAAAACCCTTTGAAGAAGCTGTATTCTCAATGAAGGAAGGGGAAGTGAGCAAGCCGGTTCTAACCCGTTTCGGCTGGCACATAATAGAGCTTGAGGAGATAGAGCCGGACAGAGTAAAACCCCTGACCGAGGTAAAGAACTCTATCGCCACCAGGCTCAAAGACCAAAAAGCCAAAAATATGATATGGGATCGGGCCAATGAGGCCTATGACGAGATAATTCAACTCGGAAGCCTCAGCGCCTATGCGGAGCAACATGAAATTGAGCTTAAAACAACTGAACTCTTCAGCCAGAAGAAACCACCTGCTGTAATAGGGGGCGAACCGGAACTGCTGAAGACCTTGTTTGCCTTAAATTCCGGCGAGCTGAGTTCCTTGCTCCAGATACATCAGGGTATTCTCATAGCCGAAGTGCTTGAGAAAAAAGCACCTTATCTGCCCTCTCTGGAAGAGGTCAAAGAGCAGGTAAAAAAAGATTTTGCCCGGGAAAAGGCAAAGGAGCTGTGCCGTTTGAAGGCCCAAAAACTACTTGAAGCGGCAAAGAAACAAGGTCTTGAGGCTGCGGCCAAAGACAAGGGGCTGAAAATCCAGCAGACAGGCCTTTTCAAACGGACAGACAAGACCGCCAAAGGTGAGCTGCCCCCGGCCGTTGTCCAGGCCGGACTCTCATTGTACGAAGGGAAGGCCTGTCCTGATGAAGTAGCTGAAAGCGGAAACAGTTTTTACGTCCTGGCCTTCAAGGAAAAGAAAGACGCAGATATTGCCGGTTTCCCAGCGCAAAAAGATGCCATCACCAAACAGATACTCGAGCAGAAGCAACAGACCCTTTTTGAGGACTGGTTGAAACACCTAAGGGAAAAGGCATCTATCAAGCAAGTTGCAAAAATATAGATGATTCCACTGAAAATACCCCATCTGCTGCGTTGCTTCGATTTCCTCGTCACTGCGGCGTACGCTAAGTACGCCTCATTCCTCTGAAATCTCGCACCTTGCATCTGGAGCATTTTGAGCGGAATCATATTTCAGAATAATTGTAAAATATTTATATGCCGCGGGATTGCATAGAAAGGGCCCTTTTCAGGGCAGCCATATGCACCTTACCTGCAAAGTGCAGGGGACTCTTGCCTGACACAGGGTCAAAGGCCGATGGATCGGCCTTGCAGAGATACTGGATCTCTCTTCCAATGGTACTTAGTGCCTCATCCACAGGCACCTCGATCATCCTGGGAATGACCTGCCACGTGGCACCGCACGAAGCCCCGCGCCTTACATGAAGCCCTGTGATGCAGCGGTCTTTTACCTCGACATCATACTCAGGCAGGCCAAACTGCTCTCCATAGGCGCCAAGACTCTCCCTGCGCCCAAGGCCGCAGCATGTAAAAGGGCAGATGGCTCCTGGTATGTTCTGCCCTGATGCTATTACCGGTATTCCCTTGGCTTTACATATCTTAACAAGATATTCGGACAGGTCCGGGTGTCTGAGAAAATTGAGGATCAGGTCGCCTTCAAAATCGTCAGGGATAAACTCTTCAGGCTCGTCAATGATCTCCGGCAGGATCGGCAGAATATTGTAGATCCGTTCTATTGTGATGTTCCGGCCATAGGCCTCTATCCCAGCCACCTTATATTTTCCTGAGCCTGCCTCCTCGAAAATTACCAGTCTGAAAGGGCAGGAATTTTTTTTAACCATTACCTTAATTCAACATTTATCAACTCTGGCAATAGGCCAAAACAGTCGTAATATTTTCAACTGAATAGGTGCTGGATATCCCCC
>CAZPBZ010000132.1:0-4864 GCA_964584765.1 uncultured Thermodesulfobacteriaceae bacterium | reverse complement strand
TGTGAATGTGTGAGTTTTGCAACCACTCAGCAAAGGACCTTTTTATTGTCGTTTGTTGATAATCTTCTGGACCAGACAGGGATAAGAATCTGAGTAACCGTTCAAGGGTTCAGGGCTTACGGAAAAGATGAACATCGACGTTCATCTTTCAATGTAACCTCTGAACCCTTACGAAAAGGAGTGTGGAGATGCCTCAACTCAACATTGACTGTGAAGGCCCCATAACCCAGAATGACAATGCCTATGAGCTTTGTGACGACCTGATACCTGAAGGAGGAAATTTTTTTGCCAGAGTCAGCAAATACGACGATTACCTTGCAGATATAGAGAAAAGGCAGGGCTACAAGGCAGGGGACACCCTCAAGCTGGTCCTTCCTTTTTTAATGGCTTGCGGGGCTACCAATAAAAAAATGGAAGAATTTTCAGAAAAGACCCTGATGCTCCTTCCAGGGGCAAGTGATATGCTTCCCAAGGTAGCCGGCTTGATGCCCACCTTTATCATAAGCACAAGCTATTGCCCTTATCTCCAGGCGCTCTGCAAGGTAACAGGTTTCCCTGAAGATCAGGTCTACTGTACTTCTCTGGACTTAGACCAATATGAACTCACGGAACAAGAACAAAATAGACTTGAGGAGCTGGCTTCAGAGATTGTTGGCCAACCCCTTCTTTACTGGCCTGAAGAGGCAGAAAATATCAGAGATCTCAGCAATGAAAATCAGGCCCTGGTGAGCTGTATGGATAACATATTTTGGGAAGAGATCCCAAAAATGGGGATTGGAAAGATACTGTCAGATGTAAACCCGGTTGGTGGCTTTGAAAAGGCAAGGGCTGTTGAAGATAGCCTCAAAAGGACAGGGCTTACCTTATCTGAAGTGCTCTACGTAGGAGACAGTATTACCGATGTGCAGGCCCTGGAGCTGGTTAAAAATGCAGAAGGCGTGGCCATTTCCTTTAACGGGAACCGCTATTCCATAAAGGCGGCCAAGTGGGCATGCATGTGTGGTAGCACCGCAATCATCGGGGCCATTGCCAGGCTCTTGACCCTGAACGGCATGGAAGCCATGGATGAACTCATGGTAGATATGAATATTGACCAAGCTAAAGGGGCAGACTTTCTGGATGCCTTTGCCTCAATGGGGGTTGAACCAGCCTTCCTTGAGCCGCTCCGGCTGCTCAGTGGCGAAGGTGCTCCAAGACTCTTCCTTGTCAACAGTTCTAACATCTCTGATGTAATAAAAAACAGTGAATACATGAGGAAAAACGTGAGGGGTCTCAGTGTCGGAGAACTTGGATAGGATCGCTATTTTAATAAAGTGCCAAAAGCCATTCCCTTTTCAGCCTTTGTGATAAGGACCGGCAGGATCTGATTTTTAAGGTCTGCCTGATCTCTTCCGGTCTCCTCAATCAGCACCGGGATATAGTTTGGAGTAAGCCCTTTCCACAGACCAGTCTCTTTATCTTGTTCCTCTACAAGGCACTCAAATATTTTTTCTACATTGGAGCGGTAAAAGGCCTGTTTTTTCTCGTTTCCCAGGTTTCTGACAGCCCTGCCTCTTCTCGCCTTTTCTTTTTTGGGTACCATATCATTCATTGCTGCAGCGACAGTCCCTGGCCTGGAGGAAAATGGAAATGCATGGACATAGGTAATAGGGAGTTCTGAGATCAATTCCATTGTCTTTTCAAAAGCGGGCTCATCTTCCCCTGGAAACCCGGCCAGCACATCCGCCCCTATGGCTGCCTCAGGCATGGCAGCCCTCAGATCCATAATAAGATTTCTGTAATGGGAAGAGGTGTAGTGGCGGTTCATCCGTTTTAGAATGTTATCAGAACCGCTTTGAAGAGGAATGTGCCAATGCGGGCAAAAATTTGGGGTGGACCTTGCCCATGATATCATGTCCGGACTGAGTTCTGAGGGTTCTATGGAGCTTAAACGAAATCTCAGTTTAGGAAAGGCCGCGCATAGCCTTTTCAAAAGGCCCAGAAGAGATGTCTTTTCCAACAGGTCCTCACCATACATACCTATGTGAATCCCGGTAAGCACCACCTCCTTTATCCCTTCCTGGATCATGGTCTTGACCTGTTTTTCCACCAATTCAGGGGCAAGGCTCCTACTCCTTCCCCGTGCGTAAGGTACAATGCAGTATGTGCAAAAGGAATTGCACCCGTCCTGAATTCGTACAAAAGCCCTGGTCCTTCCTATTTGGCGTCTTACAATAAAGGGCGCGATGGTTGTAACCCTGGAAATACTGCCGACATAGAATTCCAGGCCGTCTTCCATCTCAAAGGCAAGGTCTACAAGTTGCGCCTTTTGGCCGTTTCCCACGAGACATATTCGGCCCGGAACCGCTTCCAGGATCTCCTGGGCCCCCATCTGGACATAACAACCAGTGGCTATGATTCGTGATTTATTTCGATATCGCCTCAATCTTCTGAGTATCTGCCTTGACTGATAGGCAGCCCTTGAAGTCACCGTGCAAGTATTTACAACGTAGATATCAGCTTCCTGAGTGTAATTGACAATATCCGCTCCTTTTGAGATAAAACCCTCTGCCAGAGCAGCAGTTTCAAACTGATTGACCTTGCACCCGAGGGTGTAAAGGGCTACCCGCATATTGAACCACCGCCAAGTACCATATCATCCAGATAAAAGACTGCGAACTGACCTGGTGTTATGGCCCATTGATCTGAGAAAAAGCAGACACGAACCTTGCCGGATTCCAGAAGTTCCAAATCTGCCTGGCCTCCTGGGTGACGATAGCGTATCTTTACTGTACATGGCTGTTTAAAGGCAATATCAAGGGACACCAGCCAGTTAACATGTTCCACGAGGAATTCTCCTGCCCAAAGGCTATGCTCTTTCCCAACTACCAGCCGGTTGTTTTTCCTGCCTATGGCAGCAACGTAATACGGCGTTTTATCCGGGATACCAATACCCTGTCTTTGGCCTACGGTATAGGCGTATAGTCCTGCATGTCTTCCGAGTACCTTTCCATCTACGGTGACAATGTCTCCGGGCAGGTTATTGAAAAGCCCCCTTTTTTCCAGAAAGGTCCGGTAATTACCTTTCAAGAAGCAAATTTCCTGGCTTTCTTTCTGAACTAAAGGAAAGATGCCTGTTTCAGCAGCCCATTTCATTACATCTTTTTTGGTGCGGTCTCCAAGCGGGAATATCAACCTCGGAATGGCCCCTTTTGGTATCTGATGCAGAAAATATGACTGGTCTTTTTTTAGATCTTTTGCCCTGAAAAGGCCTGTCTGGCCATTTGAAAGCCTCTTTGTCCGGGCATAGTGGCCAGTGGCCAGATAATTAATACCAAGCGAGTCTGCCAGAGACAGACCAATGACTATCTTGATCCTGTTATTGCATATTACGCAGGGGTTTGGGGTCAGCCCCATATTGTAGGATTTTCTAAAGTATGAGATTACCTCGTTTTCGAATTTCTCTGCTTCATTCAGACAGTGAAGTCTGATGCCGAGATGATTTGCCACACTCTTTGCTGCAAGAAGACCTGTGCCGGAAAGTCCTTCTGGAAGAATATTAAGGAAGAATGCCTCAGTATGCCATCCGGCCTGAATGAGATCATGGGCCGCGAGGGCGCTGTCCACCCCCCCGCTCAAGGCTACTAGAACAGATTTGTTTTTTGTTTTTTGGGCTTTGGGCTTTGAGCTTTCCGGCATTCTCAATCAGGCCAGGACCTTGCCCTTGCTGAATCGAATTTCCATGGCCCTTACAGGGCAGACTGCCACACAGAGTTCGCAGCCTGTACATTCTTTAGGGTCAAAGATTACTTCCATAGTCTCTCGATCCATGTGCAGCGCATGACTAGGGCAGATCCCTGTACAAACACCACACTGGTAACATATATCATTATTCCTGCGAATTTCCTGTTCTACGGATTTTACGCCAACGCCCAGATCCTTCAGATAGCGAAGCCCATCTCTTACATTTTTTTTGTACCCGGAGAGTTCAAGTACCATGAGGCCTTCCAGGCCAGGGAGTATCTTTGCCTTAAGTATGTTAAAGGACAGATCATGTTTGCGACTGAGATTACAGATCAGAGGTTTATCTGTGACCTCCGGCGGAAAGCGGAGAACAAGGACCTTTGTGTACATATATTTTATTCCTTTGTCATTCTTGAATTGCCTTTTCGCGGTACTGCATATAGGCGTCTTTAAAAGCAATGTAAGGATCCAGTGCGGATTCTTTAAGGGATTCGTATTCGCCGATGGACAGGGATGTCTTGTTAACTATTTCATAAGATATGGCGCCCAGGGAAATATAAAAAGGTCTTATATAGCTTTCAGGTTGAAGAAAATAGTCACTCACAAGTCCCACTGAATCACGCAGGGTAGAAGGGCCGAGAATCGGCAAGACAATGTAAAAACCATTGCCGATACCCCATGTGCCCAGGGTCTGTCCTGTGTCCTCCGGAGGTGGGTTCAGCCATGGATACTTTTGGGCCGGATTGAAAAATCCAAGTATGCCGACTGTGCTGTTGAAGACAAATCGGCATGTACCCTGTCCGGCCCTCTTGAATTTGATCTGGAGGATATCATTTACGAACCGCACAGGGAATTCGATGTTGTAAAAGAAGTTATTAACTCTAACACGAACCGGTTCAGGAATAATAAATTTATAACCACTGGCAACGGGTTTAAGAAATTTGAAGTAAAAGAAATCATTAAAGGCAAAAATGCCCCTGTTGAATCTTTCCAGGGGGTCACGTACCCGAGGTACTGATTCCTCTTCTTCTAAATCGTCTATCCATTCATCGTATTCATCCTGAAGGGCAGTATCTTCGCCCGTTTCTGTAAATACGGACGTTTCCTGTGCAAAGGCCTTTGGACAATTGGCATCATATCC
>CAZPBZ010000131.1:0-4868 GCA_964584765.1 uncultured Thermodesulfobacteriaceae bacterium | reverse complement strand
CTCCCATGGTTTCACAGTTGAAAATAACTGTAATATGCGAAAACAGCGTCTTTGGTCCCTCCGGGTTGATCGGGGAGCACGGCTGGTCTTGCTATGTTGAGACTGAAGGGTATAGCATGTTGTTTGACACAGGCCAGGGCCTTGGCGTTTTGTCTAACAGCCTGATTCTGAGAAAAGACCTGAGGTCAATTGATGCTATAGTTTTGAGCCATGGGCACTATGATCATACATCCGGGCTTCCGGCAGTGCTGGGGATTTCAGGGCCCAGGCCGGTCTATGCCCATCCTGATATCTTTCTTGTTCGATACTGGAAGAAGGGAGATGTCCTGAGGGAGATAGGGCTTCGATATAAAAAGGAGTATCTTGAGGCTATCGGAGCCAAGTTTGTCAATGTGGAAGAGTTCAGGGAGATATATCCTGGCGTGTACCTGACTGGTGTGGTTCCCCGGATAACCGACTTTGAACCCCCTGATCCGAATATGCAATTAAGAGACCCTGAGGCCGGTTGGGTTCAGGATCCTTTGAGAGATGATCTCTCTATAGTGATAGATACAGAGAAAGGCCTTTTTGTAATACTCGGCTGTGCCCATGCAGGGATTATAAATATTCTGAGGCACATACAGAAGAATCTCCCCGGCCGGCCAATCCACACTGTGATGGGTGGTACGCATCTGGGCCTTGCAGATCCTGCCCAGTTCGGCGTTACGTTGTCTATCCTTGAGGAGTTTGCTATTAAAAGGCTGGGAGCTGCCCACTGTACCGGGCTTGAGAATGGAGCGAAGCTTTACAATGCACTTGGTGAGAGGTTCTTCTTTGCCTCAGCGGGAGTGAGCATTAGTATTTGAGTGACCATTGTTTTCGGACAGGCACTAGCTCCATTTGCCGCTTTGAGCCTCGCTTGGGAGATCAGTCAGCTTTTTAAGTCTTTTCAGGAAAAAAGGCCTTGGTATTTCCTTTGCGCCAAGGCTCAAGAGATGCCAAGTAGTAACCTGGCAATCAATCATGGCAAAGCCCCACTCAGATAGTTGGCGTACAAGGGTCACAAATGCTGCTTTTGAGGCATCTGAGACTTTGGTAAACATTGATTCACCAAAAAATACCCTGCCCATTGCTATCCCGTAAAGTCCACCAACGAGTCGATCTCCTTGCCAGGTCTCTACGGAATGGGTCTTTCCCAGATAGTGAAGTTCAGTGTATGCCTCAATCATTTCCGGAGTAATCCAGGTTCCCTCGCCCCTTTTCATTCTGGTCTCTGAGCAGGCTCTTATAACCTCCTTAAAGGCGCGGTCCAAAGTGACTTGAAAGCGTCCCTGCCGAATAATTCGTTCAAGACGTCTGGATACATGGAGGTCTGAGGGCTCTAGAATCAATCTCGGATCTGGAGACCACCAAAATATTGGTTCCCCGGGGTTGTACCAGGGGAATATCCCTTGGCGGTATGCGAGAATTAACCTCGGGACGCTCAGGTCCCCGCCAACAGCCAAAAGTCCGCCTTCTCCGGCAAGTTCGGGAGGCGGAAAGACCAGGTCTCCGGTTAGTAGATATACAGGCATAATTAAAGCGGCTTCACGGGCATCTGTACACAAGGTATTTCAAACCGGAGTTCTTTACACTAAACCGAAGGATGATTCAACCCTTGTTTTCAAAAGTAGCCGGATATTAATAAGGGAAAGTTTTATTAAGGGGAGCCTCTTGCACTTCTCTTGTTGACACAGCCTTTGGTCAGAATTAGTGTTTTCCAGCACTCTAAGGTATTTAGTGCTAATAAGGCTTGTGAGAAAAGTCACTTATGGATACAAAGCACATTGACCTATCTGAACGAAGCCGCGAGATACTGAAGACCATTATTCATTCTTATATAAATGACGCGGAACCGGTAGGGTCCAGGACTGTTGCCAAGAAGGCCGGGCTTGGATTAAGTCCTGCTACCATCCGTAATGCTATGGCCGATCTTGAGGATATTGGCCTGCTATTCCAGCCCCATTCGTCAGCAGGGCGTCTTCCAACTGAGATAGGTCTGCGTTATTATGTGGATTTTCTATTGGAGAAGGAGGATTTGCCTTGGGGTGACCAGGTGGCCATAGAAAAGGGTTTGATGCTCAGGTCTGCTGGTTTGGTAGCAACCCTTAAGCGTGCTGTTCAACTACTGGCGTCTTTTTCAGGGCACGCAGCAGTAGTAAGTGCTCCCCGGCTTACCTGTGACCGCTTGATACACCTTGAATTCCTGCGAATCCGGCCGGGCCTGATACTGGTCGTCAGTGTATCTGACACCGGTATGGTGCAGAATCGACTTGTCCGGATCGATTATGACATCCAGGAGGAGAAGCTGGAAAAAATTTCCCAGTATCTCAGCAACAAGCTTGTCCACATGTGCATAGAAGAACTCAGGTCCGTGATTATAGAGGAACTAAAAAAAGAAAAGAGAGTCTTTGACGTCCTTTTAGAAGACCTCCTTGATCAGATGAAGGTGTCAGCTGAGCAAGGAGAGGTCTTTATTGAAGGCAAATTCAATCTCCTTGATAAACCGGAGTTTTCGAATGTCTCACGTATCAGGGCAATTCTTCAGACATTTGAAGAGAAGAAGGTCCTTTTGACCCTCTTGGACAGGTGTTTGGACTCAAGAGGAGTGCAAATATATATTGGATCTGAAGGGCTTGGAAATGAGGTGCCGGGCTGCGGCATGGTACTAGCTCCCTATTCTGGAAGCAATAGTCCTTTGGGGAGCCTGGGTATTGTTGGTCCGATCAGCATGAACTATGCCAGAGCAGTGTCCCTGGTTGAATATACTGCCCAGATTTTAGGCGAAAAGTTTAAGGAATCGTGAACATGCACAACAAAGATATGCAAGAAAAGCAGACAACTGGAGAGGAAGAGATCAAGAGCGCAGACGGTGATGAGATTGATCCGGCCCAGAAACTGGCAGACAGAGAGGCAGAACTCGAGCAATGTCAGGAAAAGGTATTGCGCCTGGCTGCTGATCTGGAAAATTTTAAGAAGAGGATAGAGCGGGAAAAGTCAGAATACATGAAATATGCCTTAGAATCCTTTGCCAGAGAACTGCTGCCTTTTCTTGATAACTTAGAACGGGCCGTGAACTCAGCCAAGGATTCAAGGGACTTCGATAAGTTGATAGAGGGGCTTGATCTGACCATGTCCGGCTACTCAAAGACCTTGGAACGTTTCGGCCTCAAGGTCTTTACTGCAGAAGGGCAGAAATTTGATCCGAATCTGCATGAGGCCCTTACTGTGCAAGAGCATAAGGGAATGGAAGAAAATACAGTGATAAAAGAGCTCTTAAAAGGTTATTCGCTTCATGAAAGGATCTTGAGACCTGCTCTTGTAGTAGTATCAAAAAATACAACAGAGGGGAGTGGACAAGAAGAAACTAGTGCTTAGTTTTAGGAGCAGTAAAACTATAACTCGATCTAACTTTTTATATTGAAGCTTTTTTACAAGGAGGTTTTGCAACATGGGAAAAGTAATAGGCATAGACTTGGGGACCACTAACTCCTGTGTGGCCATTATGGAAGGAGGTGATCCCAAGGTTCTAAATAATGCCGAGGGTGGGCGAACTACTCCTTCGGTAGTAGCCTTTACAGATAAAGGTGAACGATTGGTGGGAATGCTGGCCAAGAGGCAAGCAGTTACCAATGCAGAAAACACAGTTTTTGCAGTCAAGAGGCTTATTGGGAGAAAGTTTGGTGATGCAGAGGTCCAGAAGTCCAAGGATATAGCCCCCTTTAAGATTGTCCAGGGTCCAAGTGGGGATGCGTGCGTAGAAATAGGGGATAAGCAGTATAGCTCTGCTGAGATCTCAGCCATGGTACTCAGCAAGATGAAACAGACTGCTGATGATTACCTTGGTGAGAAGGTAACCGATGCGGTGATTACCGTGCCGGCCTATTTCAACGACAGTCAGCGCCAGTCCACCAAAGATGCAGGCCGTATTGCAGGATTAAACGTCCTGCGCATAATAAACGAGCCTACAGCAGCAGCTCTGGCCTATGGTCTGGATAAGAAGTCAGAAGAAAAGATTGCCGTATTTGACTTGGGCGGGGGCACTTTTGACATCTCAATACTGGAGATTGGGGAAGGTGTATTTGAAGTAAAATCCACTAACGGAGACACGTTTCTTGGAGGCGAGGACTTTGACCTTCGGATAGTTGATTGGCTGGCAGATGGGTTTAAGAAGGAACAGGGCCTGGATCTCAGAAAGGACCGGATGGCCCTTCAGCGTCTAAAAGAAGCGTCTGAAAAGGCCAAGTGCGAGCTTTCAAGCACTCCGGAGACTGAGATTAACCTGCCATTCATTACGGCGGACGCCAGTGGTCCGAAGCATTTAGTCATTAAGCTCACCAGGGCCAAGCTTGAGTCCCTGGTGGCAGATCTGATCGATCGCGTTGAAGTTCCGTGTCAGGTAGCTTTTAAAGACGCTGGTCTCACTCCCGCTGACATAAACGAAGTTATACTGGTTGGCGGCATGACCCGTATGCCAAAGGTCCAAGAGAAAGTCGCAAGATTATTTGGCAAAGAGCCTCACAAAGGTGTTAATCCTGATGAAGTCGTGGCAATAGGGGCGGCTATACAGGGAGCGGTCCTGAAAGGCGAAGTCAAGGACGTACTGCTCCTGGATGTAACTCCCCTTTCCCTCGGTATTGAGACACTTGGTCAAGTCATGACCAAACTGATTGAAAAAAATACTACTATTCCAACCAGGAAAAGCCAGATTTTCACAACTGCCGCTGATAACCAGAATGCCGTAACCATACACGTGCTTCAGGGCGAGCGTGAGATGACATTCGGCAACAAGACTATCGGACGGTTCGAGTTGGTTGGAATCCCGCCGGCTCCTCGTGGAGTGCCTCAGG
>CAZPBZ010000130.1:0-4871 GCA_964584765.1 uncultured Thermodesulfobacteriaceae bacterium | reverse complement strand
CAGGTTGGCCTGGGAGCGCGCTGCCTCCTGGCCGTTCTGGCTACTGCGATCATAGTCCTGGTTTTACCCGGATGTGCGGTTGGTCCGGACTATGTCCAGGTGGAGCCCATGGCGCCAGAAGAATGGCATACCCAACTCCAGGGCGACCTGACCGCCGACCGGTTGAATCCTGAAACCATGGCCAACTGGTGGACCACTCTCAACGACCAAGAACTATCCAGCATCGAGGAACGCGCCGTCAAGGGGAATCTTGATCTGAAAGAGGCCATGGCCCGTGTACGTGAAGCCCGGGCACTGCGGGGCATCAGCAAGGCGAATCTTTTCCCCACCCTGGACGCCGCCGCTTCCGCCACGAAATATCGCAGTAGCGAAAATAGCGGAACAGGAGATGAAAGTAAACTCTATGCGGCTGGTTTTGACGCCGGCTGGGAGCTGGATGTGTTCGGCGGGGTGCGTCGCTCCGTAGAGGCGGCCCAGGCGAATCTCGAAGCCACTCATGAAGACTTACACGACATACTGGTGAGCCTCTTGGCCGAGGTGGCCCTGAACTATATAGAGGTACGTACCTACCAGACCCGATTGGCAGTGACCGAGGCGAATATCAAGGCACAGGAGGAAACTTACGAACTGAACCGTTCACGATACAAGGCCGGGACCATTGATGATCTGGCTGTACAGCAATCCATTTACAACCTTGAACGTACCCGTTCCCTGATACCGTCTTTACAAACCGGACTGGAAGCAGCCAAAAACCGTCTGGCAGTGCTGCTGGGGAAAAAGCCGGGCTCGGTTCATCAGGAATTGGCCGAGCGGAAGCCGATACCGGTACTACCCGTGACAGTGGCCGTTGGAGTACCGGCAGAGACCATGCGTCACCGACCCGACATACGTCGTGCAGAACGTAACCTGGCGGCCCAGACGGCCCGTATCGGCGTGGCCACGGCAGACCTGTATCCCAAGTTCCGCCTGAAAGGTTCCATCGGGCTTGAATCCGTTTCCACTGGAGATCTATTGACATCCGCCAGCCGGACCTGGAGCGCTGGTCCCGGCGTCTCCTGGAACATCTTTGATGCGGGCGCAATCCGCCGAAACATCAAAGTGCAGTCCGCTCTCCAGGAACAGGCCCTGATCCAATACGAAGCTGCGGTCCTCAAGGCCCAGGAGGAGGTGGAAAACGTCCTGACGGCCTATGCGAAAGAACAGCTACGACGGGAATCGATGACCGCGGCTACTGCCGCGGCCCAGCGGGCATATGAGCTGGCCCAGGACCAATATAAGGCTGGCCTGGTGGATTTCAGCAATGTGCTGGACGCTCAACGTTCGCTGCAGTCCTTTCAGGATGAACTTGCCCAAAGCGACGGTGCCGTAACCTCTAATCTGGTGCGTCTCTACAAGGCCCTCGGCGGTGGTTGGATGAACTCTTCGTGAGCATCTTTGATATCGTTCACAAACGGATAGTAAGCTGATGCAATTAATCCAGTCACAAAAGGCACAGATACGATGGCTTAAAAGTACGGACGAAGTAATACTGCTCAAGAGCTCTGGCGATTGGACGATTGATGCTCTTCGGGATGCCGCCGGGATGCTGGAACACTTTTCCATGGCAAGCCGCAATGTATCCGTCCAGTGGGATGTTTCTGATGTTGGGCGTGTTGATTCGGCAGGCATGATGCTTTTTATCCACTATTACGATTTGCTGAGGTCCAACAACTGCTCCATTGAAGTTATTGGCGCCAAGGATGAGCATGAAAAAATGCATCGGCTGCTGCGGGAGTATGCACCCGGACATCCTGTGGTCGGGCCTGCTTTTTCCTCCCGCTTCCTGAGGATCTTTAATGAAATAGGGAAAATCTCCGTGGCGTTTGTGCTGGATATGGGTGCATTTCTCTCTTTTGTCGGCGAAAATTTTGTGATTTTTCTGACCTCTTTACTACATCCGCTTTCCATCCGGTTTGGCGCAATTGTGAAAAATATTGAGGATGCTGGCGTGCGCGCAATGCCCATCGTTGCCCTGACCAGTTTTTTAATCGGGATTGTGATCGCCTACCAGAGCGCTGTGCAGCTTGTGAAGTTCGGTGCCAATATCTTCATTGTGGATATGATCGGCATTTCAATCACCAGAGAACTTGCCCCGCTTATCACTGCCATAGTCGTGGCCGGTCGCACCGGTTCCTCTTATACCGCACAACTCGGCGTAATGAAGATAACTGAAGAGATAGATGCCATGCGCACCATGGGATTTGATCCCCACCGCTTTCTCGTGTTGCCGCGCATCATGGCCCTGATGATTGCCCTGCCGCTTATGATTTTTTTTGCCGATATAGTCGGTATTCTTGGCGGCATGTTTATCTCTCATGTCCATCTGCACCTCTCTTATGCCGAGTTTCTCCACCGGTTGCAGACTGTTCTTGAAATGAAGCATGTATGGATTGGTATTGGTAAAGGTCCGTTTTTCGCCTGGCTTATCGCCGCCGTCGGCTGCTTTCGAGGCTTTCAGGTCTCTAAAAGTACTGAAAGCATAGGACGTTACACCACCATCAGTGTTGTTAACGCTATTTTCCTGGTAATTGCATGTGACGCACTCTTTTCAGTAATACTCACGGAGCTTGGCATTTGAGTGACACCGTTATCACAGTTTTAAATGTTGTAAGCCGGTTCGGCAAAAACGTGGTCCATGACGGCATCAGCCTGAATGTGCGCCATGGTGAAATCTATGGGCTTCTTGGTGGCAGCGGATCAGGGAAATCAACTTTAATGAAAGAGATGATCATGCTGCGGCGTCCCCAGTCCGGAGAGATCAGAGTTCTTGGTCAAAACCTTTTGACGATTACCCGTGCCGATGCAACCATGCTGCGGCGGCAATGGGGTGTGCTTTTTCAGGCCGGCGCCCTCTATTCTTCTCTCACGGTTAGGGAAAATGTTGGGATAAAGCTCAAGGAGTATACTGATCTCCCCTTGAAACTGATCCAGGATATCGTGCGCTTGAAAATAAATATGGTTGGTCTTCCTGAACATGCAGCGGATCTCTATCCGGCGGAACTGAGTGGCGGCATGGTCAAACGGGCGTCATTGGCACGGGCGTTGGCCATGGACCCGAAGCTGCTGTTTCTTGATGAACCGACCTCAGGGCTGGACCCTATCGGCGCAGAGGCTTTCGACAATTTGATTCTTAAACTGCGGGAGGTTCTTGGATTAACCGTTGTAATGGTAACCCATGATCTTGATTCCATCTGGACTGTGGTTGACCGTTTTGCCGTACTGGGCGAAAAGAAAGTGATTGCGGAAGGCACTCTTAATGAAGTCAGACAAAATCCCCATCCTGTTATCAAAAAGTTCTTCGGAGGCAAGCGGGGGCTGATAAGGAGTCAGAATGGAAGGTAGAATCAATTATACGATTGTCGGACTCTTTGTTGTTCTGTTGTTGGCAGGGCTGATAGCTTTCACTTACTGGATAGGCAAATATGGCGGCAAACAGGAATATGACCATTACTATGTCTATATGTCGGAATCGGTTTCCGGATTGAGCCCTGATGTTTCCGTTAAATACAGGGGCGTTGACGTAGGTACCGTAGAGCATATAGGTATAAATCCGAAAAATTCCGAAGAGGTGGAGCTCCTTTTAAAAATCAAACATGGCATCCAAATTAAGGTGGACACCACAGCTACGCTTAAGTCTTTTGGAATAACCGGACTGGCTTTCATAGAGCTTAAGGGAAGCAGCAAAGACGCTCCGCTGCTCAAAAAAACAAAAGATACAATTCCTGTCATTCCTGCAAGTCCTTCGACATTTGCACAAATCGATGAATCCATGAGCCTGCTCGCTGAAAAATCGGCAATGGCCCTGGACAAGTTTGACCGGCTGCTCAGTGAGAAGAATTTGCAAAACATTGAAGATATACTTTCTGAAACAAAGATGCTCGCCAGAGATATCAGAGGGCAACTGCAAGGATTCCAGAACCTCGTTGATAACGGTGTTGTCATGGAAGCAAGCGTTGTGGGGGCTTTTGAAAAGGTTGAAGCCGCCTCTGTCAGTGTTGAGAAAATGGCTGACAGTCTTGAGAAGAACTATGCCGACGTTGGTCGTAACATGAGCCAGGATGTGCGACAGAGCCTTGAATCGTTTAATCAACTTCTTTACGAATTGGGTATTCTGGTGGGAGATCTGCAAAGAACAACCAGCGCCATTGAAGCCAGCCCTGGAGATCTGATATTCAAACGCTCCCAGCCGCGGCCAGGACCTGGAGAGGAGGGATACAGTGAAAAATAGGCTCTATATGGTCTTCGTATTGACCTGTATACTGCTCGCAGGATGCGTAACCAAAACCGTTCCTCCTGCCTCAATCTATACGATATCGCCTGAATGGGACAGCAGTGAAGCCCAAGAGGAAACAGGAAAAAAGAATTCTACTATTATTAAAATGGCTTCGGTTCGTGGAACGCGAGCTCTTACAGGCACCGAAATCCTTTATACTGATGCACAGTATGGCCAGAACAGCTATGTCTACAGCCGCTGGAGTGATGCGCCGGTCAGATTGCTGCAAATACTCTTCCAGGTTGCCTTGGAAGAAAGTGGCCGGTTTGGGGCTGTGGTTCCTCCCGTCTCCGCTTCAGAAGCCGATTTGCTTTTGGAAAGCACTCTGTTTGATTTCAGCCACCATATCAAAGATGACGGAACATCTGAAGGAGTCATCCGGATATGTTTTTATCTAATCGATAATAGGACAAAAAAGGTAACTGCAACAAAAGAGTTTGTGTCCAAGGTGCCGGCATCCTCGCAGAATGCTCAAGGCGCCGCGTCCGCACTCAACAAGGCTGCGACAAATGTTGCCCGCAACCTTGTCTCCTGGCTTGCCGAACCTGGCAGGATTTAA
>CAZPBZ010000129.1:0-4874 GCA_964584765.1 uncultured Thermodesulfobacteriaceae bacterium | reverse complement strand
GGATTCCCTGATATCAGGAACTCTCGAGCTTGACAGGCGAGCAATGCTCTCGGTTACGGTAAAATTGTCTGATAGTCCAGGCCCAACTTACTATGCACTCAATGAAGCAGTGATCAGCAAAGGCCCTCTGGGTACGATTATAACACTTCCTACCTGGGCCGGCGGCTCATTCCTTACCACATACCGTGGTGATGGCCTGATCATCTCCACTGCAACCGGATCTACTGCGTATAACCTCTCTGCCGGCGGCCCTATCCTGCACCCGGGCATAGAGGCCCTTATATTGACCCCAATATGCCCCTTTGCCCTGAATGCGCGTCCCCTTATACTGCCAGGTCAGATGAAGGTGGCAATACAGCTCAAAAATGCCACGGAAAAAATCAGCTTAATATTAGATGGCCAGGTAAGCCAGGAACTCAATGAAGGGGACTGGGTTGAGATGCAAAAGGCCAAGGGACACCTGAAACTCATAAAGTCCCCGCTCAGGGACTACTTCACAATTTTAAGGGAAAAGCTTGGATGGGCAAAGGGTGTGGGGATATAGAGAAGAGCGATCTGGGGTGGGGGATCACCCTCCTCTATATATCATCCACAGCTCGTTTTATTAAGTCTTAAGTCTCTTCCTTCACTGGAGATGTGTCTTTACCCTTTTCAGACTTCATGCGGGCAACAAGGCGTTCTTTCTCCCGCGCCATGGCCTCTTTACCTGCTTCATAAGCAGATCCCAGAACAGCCTTCTTTTGTTCAATCACATCCTTGCTCTTTTCAAGGAAAACACCGGCTTTGTCACGGACCTCATCTGCTACCCTATAAGCCTCACCACGGGCCGCATAGGCCTGCTCCTTTATCCGATCTCTCACTTCAGGACCTGTTCTGGGAGTAAGTAACGTGGCCAACCCGGCCCCGACGGCACCTCCCAGTAAGAATGCTATGGCCACACAACCTGCGGAATAGCGACCTTCACTATTGCTCATTTCTTGCTACCTCCTTTAAATCTAAGATTCTCGGAAAGAAATTCCAAAGACGTTTTCATGCCGGTAGCAATACTTGCCACCTGCACAGCTAACCCGGAAAGCCCCGACCTGGCAATGTCTGTTGCAACCCGGACGGTCTCGCCTGCCTCGCGTGCGGCCTCGAAGAAATCCTGTGTCTGCTGAACCTTGATCTTAATATCACCGGTCATCTCCTGGATATCTCCTGTAATTTGATGAACATTATCCAAAATTGGGGGAATATCCTTCTCAAAAGTCCTTCCAAGGTCCTGATAGGCCTTGGCAGTATTCCTAAGTTCTTCAAGGAGAGGCGTCAACTCATTCTCTATCAGAACCAGACGCTGATTTATCTCGCTTAGGGTCCCCTGAACAGTATCCTCCAGTTCTGACAGTTTAGAAACTACAGGATTAAACTGAGCCAATGTGTCGTCAATAGCAGCCTGGCTTTTGAATAAGGCCTCGTCTAAGCTCTCCAGCGTGTCTTGGACACTCTTTGACAACCTGACAAGATAAATTACAAGAAACACAAAGGCCGCAGCTATGACAAGGAGTGCAAACGAACTTATTATAGATGACATATAGTCCCCTTTATATTAATGAAATACCAGTCTTTTATCCACCGGATGCCTGCAAAATGTCTTTCAAGGGCAAGGCACAAGCACGGTTAAAAGCACAAAATACTCAGGGAATGAAAGCATTATTTACCAATATCGCCATCGGATGATCCTTGGAAGTCCTTAAGAAAAAAGCCCCAAGGAAGGATATTTTTTTAAGCGACTCCTGTAACATTTGTAACATAAACATGGTTCACTGCCTTTGCAAGCACATTTACAAAGTCTGAAAATATTCTGTCATAAAAAAAATCAGCTTAGATCGTAACCAGTACTTTTAATTATATCTGAAAAGTGGTATTAAATTTAGGGCAATATGGAATTGTAGACCTACTTGCAAACCGTCTCTTGCACTTTCACCTAACGTAAGGAGATAGCTAAGCTGTGATCAAAATAGTGATTGTTGGAATTGGTAACTGCGCTAGTTCCCTGATTCAGGGAATTCACTATTATCGTGGCAAAAACGCAGAAGATGTTATCGGCCTGATGCATTGGAAAATTGAGGGATATAAACCAGGAGACATAGAGGTCGTTGCGGCATACGATGTTGACAAACGCAAGGTTGGAAAGGATGTACATGAAGCTGTCTTTGCCGAACCTAACTGCACAAAGGTCATCTATCCGGATCTCCCACAATCAGGAGTTACTGTGCGAATGGGCAGGATTCTGGACGGTGTTGCAGGCCACATGAGGAATTATGACGATAAATTCACTTTCGTCCTGGCCGACAAACCGGAAACAACCAAAGAAGAAGTCGTCAAGGTAATCAAGGAGTCCGGCGCTGAAATCCTCCTGAACTATCTTCCTGTGGGCTCCGAAAAGGCCACGCGGTTTTATGCTGAATGTGCGCTGGATGCAGGGATTGCTTTTATCAACAACATTCCGGTTTTCATCGCAAGTGATCCGGAGTGGGCCAAACGCTTCGAGGAAAAAAATATTCCTATCATCGGTGACGACATCAAGTCCCAGATGGGTGCTACCATAGTTCACCGCGTGCTGACCGATCTGTTCAAGAAGCGAGGCGTCAAGCTGGAACGTACATACCAGCTCAATACCGGTGGCAACACTGATTTTCTTAATATGCTCAGCCGCAAACGCTTAATCTCGAAGAGAGTATCCAAGACAGAGGCTGTTCAGGCAGTGGCTGCCAAGCGTCTGGATGATGAAAACATCCATATTGGCCCGAGTGATTATGTAGCCTGGCAGAAAGACAACAAGATCTGTTTCATTCGCATGGAAGGCAAGCTCTTTGGTGATTTGCCCATGAACCTGGAACTTCGCCTTTCCGTGGAGGATTCTCCCAACTCGGCCGGTGTGGCCATTGATGCCATCCGCTGTACAAAACTGGCTTTAAACAGAGGCCAAAGCGGAGCTCTTTATGCGCCGGCAGCCTATTTCTGTAAACATCCCCCTCGTCAGTTCACCGACAGTGAGGCCTTTCAAATGATAGAACAATTTATCAGTGGTGAGTAAAGAGGTATCAGAACTCACGACTCATCGGTTCTAAACCTTTGAACCCTGAACCCTTGAACGGTTACCATTTTTATCCAGATACAACTATGGCTGAAAGGTCACCAATTCTGAGGAAAAGACAGGCTATGTTCCAGAGGAGTGCCAGCCGGTTGCCCCTTAAATCTATTTCTTCCGTCATGACCATCACATGGTCAAAAAAGCTGTCCACTTGAGGTTTGAGAGACAACAAGGTAACCAGGGCCTGCTCATAGTCCCGATTTTCAAGGGAAACGCCAACCTTTTCTTCTACAGAAAGATATACCTCATAAAGGGCCTTTTCCTCCTCTACCTCAAGCAGTAAGGGATCCACTGTCCCGCCTTCAAAGCCCTTAAGTATGTTCATTACCCGCTTAAAGGCAACGCTTAAAGGCTCAAACTCTGGCCTCGAACGGACAGACGCCAGTGCCTTTGCCCTCAGAACACAGTCCTTCACATCATCGAACTCCACCCTGGTGGTCGCCTCTATCACGTCATAGTCCATTCCCCTGGCAGTAAGATCATAGGAAAAGCGTCGTTTGAAAAAAGTGATGACCTCAGTGATAAGCTCTTTCGGTACATCTGAAAGCTGATTCTCAAGCTGATGCAAGGCCTCAGCGATTAGTGCCTTCAAGGACAGAGATAGGGATCTTTCTTCCATTATGTGGAGGATGCCGAGGGCCAGCCTCCTCAGACCATAGGGATCAGCAGTACCGGAAGGCTTTAGTCCGATGGCAATGGTCCCGCAGATAGTATCCATCCTGTCCGCAATACTTAGCAGGGCACCTGATAGACTCACCGGAAGCTCCCCTCCTGAACGGACCGGCATATAGTGTTCTTCTATGGCATTTGCCACCTCCTGGCTTTCACCGGATAGAAGGGCGTATTCTCTCCCTATTATGCCCTGGAGGCTCGGAAACTCACCTACCATCTCTGTCAAAAGGTCTGCTTTGCAGAGCCAGGCTGCCCTCTCAACCACTTTCACCTTATCCTGGGCCACCTGTTTGGCCAGGTAATGAGCAAGGGCCTTTACCCTGTGAATTTTGTCAAGGACGGTCCCAAGACGCTGATGGAAAATCATCCCTGAGAGATCAGCAACAAAGGCATCCAGAGGTCGCTTCAGATCCTCCTTAAAGAAAAATTCCGCATCACTGAGCCTCGCCCTGAGCACCCTTTCATGGCCTTCGCATACAAGCCCGGGCTTTGGTGAGCGCGTATTGTTAATAGCCACAAAGTGTGGCATAAGATCACCATTATAATCCACAACGGCGAAATACTTCTGGTGCTCCTTCATGCAGGTTATTAACACATCGCGGGGAAGAGCCAAAAAACGTTTATCAAAAGAGCCGCATACCGCAGATGGAAACTCGGTAAGATAGGTATTAATATCCACCAGTTCATCGTCGGAAAGGATGTTGCCGCTGACCGATGCCGTGGCATTCCGGGCCTCTTTAAGGAGTCTGTTTCTCCTGACTGATGGATCAGCCAGCACAAAGACCCCTTCAAGGGCTTTTACATAGCCCTCTGGATTTGATGGCACCCGGATCGCCTCAGGGGCCATGAACCGGTGTCCACGGCTTTCAGAACCAGTCTCGACCCCTGCAAGGCTGAAAGGAACTATATCTTCTCCATATAGGGCCACAAGCCAGCGAATAGGCCTTGCAAAGCGCAACTCCTCTGTACCCCACCGCATGGTCTTTGGAAATGGAATTGCGGTTATGACCAGGGGAAGGAGTTCGCTTAAAAGCTCAATCGTCTCTCTGCCGGGGACTATCCTGCGCAG
>CAZPBZ010000128.1:1735-4913 GCA_964584765.1 uncultured Thermodesulfobacteriaceae bacterium | reverse complement strand
ACTTTCAGAGTATCTGACAGGACACGGCGGAAAGATAACACCCAATCTCTTAATAAAGATATACAATCACTTTGGCGATCATGCACTTGAGACACTAAAGAGGGATCCTTACAGCTTAACTGAAGTCAGGGGCATAGGTTTTAAGACAGCAGACAGGATAGCCCTTGGACTAGGAATCAAGCCTGAGTCGCCTGAAAGGATCCGGGCGGCTGTCAGTCACGTACTTGTCGAGACCGCAGAGACAGAAGGCCATTCTTATCTTCCTGATGAGACATTTATCCAGGCAGTAAAAGAGGTGCTTTCAACAGACGAAAAGGTTCCGGGTGAATCCCTAATAAGGGGAGTGCTGAAACCCATGATTCTTGACGGCACCTTAGTGCAGGATGACAAGGGAAAGACCGGTCTTGCCGCCTATCGCTATATGGAGGACTGGCTCAGGGACTTCTCTATTGCAAGATCAAAAGCGTGCAAAAGGCCGGTCATCCCTGTTGATGTGGTGAAGGAATTCCTTGATAATTATGAAGGTGCCATGGGTATTGAATTTGCCCCTGAACAGCGGGAGATAGTACTACGGGTCGCCACCGAGCCCAGGATGGTCTTTGGCCTTGCCGGTTATGCCGGCACAGGAAAGACCACAGTCTGCCGGGTCGTGCTGGATCTTCTCTCAAGGCACTATGCCGACCGGGATGATATAATCTGCTGCGCCTTTACCGGCATGGCCTCAGCAAGACTCAGAAAGACCACAGGGTACAATGCCCTGACGATTCATAGCCTCCTCAAGTACAAAGGCGAAGGGAGGTTCGAGCACGGGCCGGAAAATCCATTACCCCACAGGGTGGTTGTCGTGGATGAGGCATCCATGGTGAGCCTGCCCCTTTTCTATCGCCTTGCTAAAGCCCTGAAGCCCACGACTTTGTTGTTGATGGTGGGGGATCCGGCACAGCTCCCTCCGATAGGAGCAGGGAACGTCTTTGGAGACATATTGGCCGCAGGGCTTATATCTGCAGTGCACCTTACCCGGATCTACCGACAGAGTGAGGGCAGTGTGCTTACCCTTTTTGCCAACGAAATCCGTCAGGGGAAGATTCCCAAGGAAGTTGAGGCACCAGGGTGGCGCGATTTTGCCTTTGAGAAGATAGAACGTCATAATATCTATGTACTGAAGAGAGATCGGACAGAAAAAGAACTAAAACTCCTGAGAGAAGAAAATAATCAGACCATCCTTGATCGTGTCCTTGGGCTTGCCAGGGAATATAAGGGACGTCTCAGCCACCCTGTATGGGACTTTCAGGTGCTCACCCCGATGAGAATAGGTCAATTGGGTACAGAGATATTAAATACAAACCTTCAGGACATCCTTAATCATGGAAGCGGCGGTGTGACAAGGGCGGGCATAACAATAAGGGAAGGTGACAAGGTAGTCCATCTCCAAAACAGGGACATGCAGGTGATGACCTGGGCCAAGTTCATAAAACAGGGGAAAAAGTTCGAGTCTGAAGAGTTCAGGAGGGTCTTTAATGGGCACGTTGGCCTTATCTCAAAGATTGATCCTGAGACTGAGCAGTTTTATGTTGTCTATCCGGAAAGGATAGTTGTGGCATACTATTTTGACCATCTCGGGGATATAGTTGAGCTGGCCTATGCCCTCACAGTCCACAAGGCGCAGGGAAGCCAGTATCGTATTGTGGTCATTCCCCTTACTAATTCACACTTTATAATGCTCAACAACAAATGGTTCTATACAGCTATAACCAGGGCTGAAGAAAAAGTGTACCTGGTCGGCCAGAAGTATGCCTTGATACGGGCCTGCACCAACGTGGAGGGGGTTAGACGCCAGACCTGGCTGGGGCTGCCTGGAACGGAGAATTCGCTTGACCGTCTTCCGTTCGGGCACACATATTGACCAAGATGTATCAACGTGGTAGGAACTGATTTGCCATTTACGGAAGTGAATAGATCTATTTATTATTTAGCAAACCATTGCTAAAAACTCAGATCTTATTTTAGAACAAGGTGTTAATGAGAACAAGATGCGGTGTTTTGCAGGTGGTTTCAGGGGCTAAGAGATGATTATAATTCTAAAATCGGATACAAATGTTCAGGGACCTGAGTATAAAAAGATAAACACTTACCTAAAACAATTCCCTGACATCAATGTCAAGCTGGTGGAGCTTCAGGGCGAGACCAGAACTGTTAGAGAGGTCCACCTCATCGGACCGACCCATAATGTTCAGGAGGAAGTTCTGACCAGTATGACTGGCGTCGAGCGGGTAATCAGGGTTTCCAATAAGTATCGCCAGATAGGCAGATACGACTTAAGACTCGTACCAGTAGGTTTTACATATCAAGGCATAAAATTTAATCAGGAAACCCTTCATATCTTTCCAGGACCGTGCGCTGTTGACACACTTGAACATGCGGAGGAGACCTTCAAATTTTTGCAAGGTATGGGGATAGTAACGACCAGAATGGGTGCCTACAAGCCCCGGACCAGCCCCTATGATTTCCAGGGGCATGGAGCGAATTGTCTGCCATGGGTCTTTGATCTGGCCGGCAAGTACGGGATCAAAATCATTGCCATGGAGGTCTTGCGAGAGCAGCACATTGACGAGATCAAGGAGGCCCTGGAGGCTGCAGGAAACCCCACCGGGGTCATGCTCCAGATCGGGACCCGGAATGCACAGAACTTCGAGCTGCTTAAGGCCGTTGGATCTCAGGACGAGTTGCCTGTACTGTATAAGCGGGGCATGGGGCTCACGCTTGAAGAATCTCTGAATGCCTGTGAATATATTGCCAGTGGGGGCAATCGCCAGATAGTATTTTGCCTGAGAGGAGTCAAATCACAGCTTGGCGCTCCTCACCGCAACATAGTGGACTTTATACATGTGCCGGTAGTTCAGAGGCTGACCAGGCTCCCTGTGTGTGTAGATCCCAGCCATTCTGTAGGATCAAAGGAGCACGGCCCGGACGGGTTGTTCGACATATTTAATGCGGCTGCACAGGGCGTCATAGCCGGTGCCAACATGATTCTTGTAGAATGTCATCCAGAACCGGAAACAGCTCTGTGTGACGGGCCACAATCGCTGACACTTCCTGAGCTCGAGCAATTTATAAATGATGTGTCTATTGTACGGGAGGCCTATAAAAAACGAGTAAATGCCTATTCCCAGGGCATGTT
>CAZPBZ010000128.1:0-1635 GCA_964584765.1 uncultured Thermodesulfobacteriaceae bacterium | reverse complement strand
ATAAAATTTTTCTGGATCAACTCCTCTCTTACCGCTCCTACAAGGTAAAGCGAGCCTGCCACGCAGAGCAGATCCTCCTTGCCACAGTTTGAAAGTGCCTTATTCAGGGCCTTCTGCCAGTTTTGTTCCAGAGTCACATCTTTCGGGATATCACTCCCTCTCCACCTTTCTAATGTGACCGGCACCCTGGGGCCAGGGGGCTCTGTGATGATGATTTGCCCGAACAGAGACGATATCTGCCTGAGCATGGCTACAAAGTCTTTGTCTCCACCCTCATCAGAACAAGCCCACAGGAGAGTATGGAAGTTCCTGTCCTTGTCTCCTGGGGTCGTGTTCAACCGGCCAAGAAGATCTTTGAGTGACCCTATACCACCTAAGTTGTGTGCCCCATCAAGCAGCACCCTGCAGCTTCCCTTCAGCAGTTCCCCGCGACCCGGCCAATAGACGCTTCTGCATCCATTTCTGACTGCTGTATCAGTGATCCTGAATCCTTGCTCTATCAACCTCTCACAGGCCGCTATGGCAAGGCCGGCGTTTGTAGCCTGATGCGTTCCCTTCAGGGCCAGATCCAATCCGTTGATTTTTAGAAATTTCCCTTTATAATCGATTTCCGAATTCCCATGCTCTTTTACATCAAAGTCACGGCCAAGCTCCCAAACCGGGGCATTCAGCTCAAGACATCTGTCCAATATCACAGAAAGAGCAGGCTGTTCTCTGACCCCGGTGATCACCGGCACACCCTTCTTTATGATGCCTGCCTTTTCCCTGGCTATTTCAGGAATACTGCTACCCAGAAAGGCCTGGTGCTCCAGGGAGATATTTGTAATAACAGAGACCAGGGGAGTGACTATGTTAGTGGCGTCCAGCCTGCCTCCAAGACCTGTCTCAAAAATTGCCAGGTCAGTTCCCTGCTCTGCAAACCAGACCATTGCTATTGCAGTGGTGAACTCGAAATAGCTGAGTTCATAGCCTCTTTCCAAAAAATCTCTGATCCTCCAGATCTGCTCTTTCAGCTCCTCCTCGGAAATCATGGTATCCCCTATCCTGAATCTCTCTCTGAGGGATGATAGGTGTGGTGAGGTGTAGAGACCTGTCCTGTATCCAGCCGCATGTAAAATACTTGCAATAATAGCGCTTACAGAGCCTTTTCCGTTTGTTCCTGCCACATGGAGACACGGATAGTTTTTTTCTGGATTGCCAAACGCATTCAATATGCTGGTCATTCGCTCAAGGCCCAGACGAAAACCATGGAACTGGAACTTATCTAAATAGGTTAGAGCAGCTTTGAAATTGTGTTTGTGTAAAGGCATGGCTTTTCCGTCAGGCTACTAAGCGACTCAGGATATTTAATATGTATTTGTCGCAGAAAAAGTGTAACATCAGACACGATCAACACATTAACTTTAGGCACTTATTACTTTAGCTCACTTTAGGCACTTATTACAGCAGCACCCAAATTAAATGATTCGTCTATATATTAACATACTTGTAGTATGTCTTCTTTCCGCGTGCCAGCCACCCTTTATGGATTCATCTCTTGGTAAATCAGGCTGCAGACGATGTCACAGCGTGGAGTTGGACCCTGCCCATGATATTGGCTGCATTGCCTGTCATCACGGGACGCCTGGAGGTTAT
>CAZPBZ010000127.1:0-4920 GCA_964584765.1 uncultured Thermodesulfobacteriaceae bacterium | reverse complement strand
CGTAGTAATTACCTTCCAGGTAATGGCAGTCTCCGGGGTGTCACCCGGAGACCCAAACACCGTCAGATCCGTGACGGAAGGCAGCCAATATAAACTTTGGGCTCACACGGCCGGAACAGGGCACGCGTATTACCCTGAAATTAGGGGGGTACTGAAAACGGCTTACCCCGGCCAAGTCCGCCGCTCCGTAACTGCACCAGTTACAAAGAAAGGTCGTAATCTTCGGCTCCCAGTCATTCATATATTTCTCCTACACCTCATCAATCATGGCCATGATCTGATCCTGTGCAAATCCCTTGAGGTCTATGGCCCCGGATCGGCAGGATGCCACGCACAGGCCGCAGCCCTTGCAGAGCACCGGGTTTATCTCCGCTTTGCCTGCAAATCGTCCCTCTTCCATGACAGATGGTGCTGAGTATGGGCAGATGGAAACGCACACCCCGCAGCCGCTGCACCACATGGGATTGATCCGGGCCACGGTGCCGCTGGCAAAGACTTTGCCGGTTGCAATGAGGCCGGATGCGCGGGACGCTGCTGCCAAGGCCTGCGCAATGCTCTCGTCAATGGACTTTGGATAATGCGCCAGTCCGCAAAGAAAGATCCCATCAGTGGCAAAGTCAACCGGCCTCAGCTTGGCATGGGCCTCAATGAAGAATCCGTCATCGTTTACCGGGACCTTGAAGAATGTGGACAGTTGTCCTGCTTCAGACGGCACAATGGCAGTTGCAAGCACAAGCAGATCTGCCTTGAGGATGACGGATCTCTTGAGGATCTGATCCTCCAACTCGATCTCCAAAGCATCCTTTCCTCCACTCACCTTTGGCTTTGATTGCAGGTCATAGCGGAAAAATATAACTCCCTTTTCCCTGGCCTCTCTGAAGAGGTCTTCCCGTTCCCCGTATGTCCGCATGTCTCGATATAGCACATACACGTCTATTTCCGGGTTGCGCCGTTTGAGCTCCAATGCGCTCTCCACAGTGTGGCTACAGCACACCCGGCTGCAATAGGGACGGTCAGGATTCCTGGATCCCACGCACTGGATAAAGGCCACGGATCCCAGGTCATTTAATGACGGATCATCCTGAATGAACCGTGCATCCAGTTCCAGATGGGTGAGCACACGGGAATCTTCACCATAGAGGTATTCAACAGGCTTGTATTCATGACCACCGGTTGCGACTACCGCCACTCCGTGCTTTAGCTCAACCTCATTATCTCCGTTTTTCAAGGTGGAGGAGAAGTTTCCTACAAAACCATCGACAGTTGTCAGTTCAGTGGATTTGTGTATATAAATCCGGGAATTTTTCTCGACCTCATCCACCAACCCCTTCACATAGGCCTGGATGTCTTCACCCTTCCATGTCTTATTGAGGAACCTGGCCTGGCCCCCCAACTCCTCTGAGCGCTCAACCAGATGGACCTCATAACCCTGGTCTGCCAGGTTTTTCGCACAGACCATGCCGGCAACACCTCCACCAACCACCATGGTGGCAGGTTCCAGGCCCAGCTCCGTGTCCGGAAGGGGCTCCAGCAGGGCTGCCTTGGTAACTGCCATTCGCACAAGGTCCTTGGCCTTTTCCGTGGCGGCCGCAGGGTCCTTGCCATGCACCCACGAGTCCTGATTGCGGATATTGGCCATCTCGAACAGGTACTTGTTCAGTCCTGCATTCATCAGGGTCTCCTGGAAAAGGGGCTCATGGGTCTTTGGTGTGCACGCAGCAACCACCACCCTGTTGATTCCCTGTTCCTTGATCACCTCTGTCATCTTTACCTGTGTATCCTGGGAGCAGGTATACATGTTGTCTTCAACATAGGTGACGTACGGGAGCGTTTTGGCATAGTCCCGCACCTCGGGCACGTTCACCACACCCGCGATGTTTATGCCGCACTGACAGACAAATACCCCGATGCGCGGGGGCTCGCCGATCACGTTGGTCTCCGGCGGCATCTCCTGAACCTGGGTCTGTGTCCAGCGGCTCTCGCTCAAGAGCACACTGGATGCCGCTGCGGCTGCGGAGGCCTCCATAACAGACTGGGGGATGTCTTTTGGTCCCTGGATCGCACCGCATACAAAGACACCTTCCCTTGTGGTCGCTACGGGTGCGAAGCTGTCTGTCCTGGCAAAGTTGTATTTATCCAGCTCGATCCCGAGACGCCCGGCAAGCTTGACAGTTTCCTCCCCCACCTGAAAGCCCACGGAAAGCACTACAAGGTCAAAAATCTCGCTCTTCAGCTCTTCGCTGTCATCAACATATGTTATCTCAAGGTTACCGTCTTCTACCGGGTCCACGGTGTGAATGCGCGAGCGGATAAACCGCACACCGTGCTCATCACGGGCCCGGTTATAATATTCCTCAAAATCTTTGCCGTATGTCCTGATGTCCATGTAAAAAATAGTCGGTTCCAGGTCCCCGTGTGCGTGTTCCTTGGCAATGACCGCTTCCTTGATGGCGTACATGCAACAGACACCTGAGCAGTAAGCATTGCTGCATTTATGGGTGTCGCGTGAACCTACACACTGGAGCCAGGCTATCTTTTTGGGCTCTTCGCGGTCATAGGGCCTCATCAGATGGCCCATATACGGCCCGGATGCGCTCAGGATCCGCTCGAACTCCATGCTGGTGATCACATTGGGAGATTTCCCATAGGCGAATACTTCCTGAACTCCGGGATCGAACAGCTCGTTTCCTACTGCAAGGATCACAGCTCCCACTTCAAGCTCTGTCCTCTTCGGCCTGTCATCATAATTAATCGCCCCGGCAAGACAGATCTTTTCACAGAGCCCGCATCCGATGCACTGCTCCCTGTCTATGGAATAGGCCAGAGGGACTGCCTGGGCGTACTTGATGGACGTAGCGGCCCTGATATCCAGACCGCAGTCGAATTCATTCACACAGTGTACAGGACAGGCCTGGCTGCATTGCCCGCACCCGGTGCATACATCAGGGTCTATATACCGGGGATGATTAATGAGCGTGGCCTTAAAATGCCCGGCCTCACCATCAAAGGATTCAACCTCTGAGTTGGGGATGATATTTATATTAAGATGCCGGCCGACCTCGACCAGTTTGGGGGAGATAATTCACATGGCACAGTCATTAGTTGGAAAGGTCTTATCCAACTGTGCCATCATCCCCCCTATAGTCGGTGATTTGTCAACCAGGTGTACGTAATATCCCGCAGTTGCCAGATCAAGGGCCGCCTGCATGCCGGCAATGCCGGCCCCAACGACCATTACGCTCCCCATATTTTTCATCTCTATATCCTTAGCCATTCCTGTTCCTCTATATCATTACATACCCATGAATATCGGGGTGCTACCACTATACTCCTTCAGACCTGCCTGGTTGCATCTCTCCAGTTCATTCAGACGCAGAGAGACCGTATATACGGGCAGGCCGGTCTTTTCTGCCATCTGCCGTACAGACCGGGGGCCTTCTTCAAGGGCCTCCAAGATCAGGGCCTTGTGATATTCTTCTTCCGTGGCCTGTTGGAGCAATTTCTTGAAATCCTCATCCTTTAGCTTTTCATTATAAACATTACCCTGTTCGGTGAGTTGCTTTGTCAATCCCAGAAGCCACCTGATCCGGGGGGAATTAAGCGTCTGTTCAACTGCCGCAAGGGGAAGCCTGAACTCCTCTGGATCAAAAGGACCCAGTTCCCGTGTAATGTCGCTCACCTCGGCTACATATTTGGCAAAGAGTTGTCCTTCAGCCGCACTGACCCAACGAACCTGCACGCGATCCCGCCCAATGCCTGAAAGATCCAGTAAATATTGAACCAGTTCCACCCTGTTGGCCGCATATTCATTACCATCCTGGTAATGGCATTCTCCGAGGTGTCACCCGGACACAAAGACGCTGTCAAACCCGCTTCTTAGGCCATCTATAATATAGACAGGATCAACCCGGCCTGAACACATTACCCGAATCGAACGAATCGTCGGAGGATATTGTAGCCGGGAAACCCCTGCCAGATCCGCACCTGCATAGGCACACCAGTTACACAGAAATGCCAGGATTTTCGGTTCAAATGATTTACTCATGTCCATATTACCTGCCTTCATTTACTCGCAACCCACAACCCGCAACTCACCTCCCCCCTCCTGCCTCAATCATTGCAAGGATCTGGCGATCGCGGAAGTGTTTCATGTCAATGGCCTTCTGCGGACAAGCCGCGGCACAGATCCCGCAGCCCTTACAGAGGACCGAAATATTCTCAGCCCTGTATCCCCGCCCTGAGACCTTGACAAGGTGTATGGCCCCAAAGGGACAGGAGACCTCGCACAGGCCGCAGCCAATGCACTTTTCCTGATCGACCACTGAAACAGTGGGCTCAACTTCAACTGACTCCTTGATCAACACTGTTGCGGCCCTGGCAGCGGCTGCCTTTGCCTGGACTATGGATTCCTCAAGGGGCTTGGGATAGTGGGCCATACCGCACACAAATATGCCGTCAGTGGCAAAATCCACGGGCCTCAACTTCATGTGCGCCTCGAGGAAGAAGCCATCCTCGTTAAGCGGCACTTTCAGCATCTTGGCGAGTTCCTCCTCGCCCCTTGCGATAATGGCCGTGGCCAGGTCCAGGTAATCCACATGGAGCTCCAGGGGGATACCAAGTATATGGTCTTTGACCGTAATCTTCAGTTTATCTTTGCCGTTGATCCTGGTTTCTTCTACCACAGGCTTTTTATCAAGCGAATAGCGGATGAATATGACACCCAGTTCCCTGGCCTTTCTGTACAATTCTTCCCTTTGGCCATAAGTGCGGATGTCGCGATAGAGTATATAGACATTCATGTCGGGTTTTCGTGTCTTGAAATCAATGGCCTGCTGCAAGGATGAGGTGCAGCAAAACTTTGAGCAATAGGGACGTTCGGGTTCTCGGGACCCCACACACTGTATAAAGGCGACTGCCTCG
>CAZPBZ010000126.1:0-4934 GCA_964584765.1 uncultured Thermodesulfobacteriaceae bacterium | reverse complement strand
AAGGTTCTTGTAGGCATCTTGAAAGCGGTACAAAAAACAAAAAACATAACACTTGAGGGCAATAAAACATTGCCCTTTATTATAAATCGAACATAAACCAGATATACTTTAATTTTGAGCAAACAGTTACAAGATATCTTATATCTTTCTTGCAAGTTTAGTATAAGCTGTTGCCCAAACATGCGCATGGTTTTATGCTATTAGTACTTTCAGTGAAATTATGAATGAGACATAAATGACCACTTCAGAACTTCAGAACCAGGTCTGCCGTGGATGGACGGAAAAGCTTCTGACTATGACCAAGGAAATGAGGAGGCGTGACCTTTCTCTCCATCTTGGATCAGAGCAGACCCGGAATGACCCCTCTGGTCCCATGGACTTAGCGGACGTTGAGGAAATAAAACACGCCTTTGGTACAGCGGGATTTGCCGGCCGGGTTTACTACCAGGCAGTTGATTATTTTATCCGGTCAAAAGTAGAGCCGTTTCAGGCTGTGCTGAATACATGGATGCGGGGAGCCAAGGCCAAGGCCAAGGTGAATGCCCGGGATGTCCCGTTTGCCGAAGTAATCACATGGTGCCAGGAAACCGGTGATAACCGGGCCAGGAGCGCCTTAGCCAAGGAAGTGCGCTCTATTTGCGCCTTTCTGGCTTCTTTCAGTTATGCCTCGTGGAAGGCCCTTTTTAATGTGTTGGAGCACGACCTTGGTTATCCTGAATATATAGCCTTTTGCGAAGAAAAAAGGGACGTCTCGCTGACAGGGTCGGGGTCTCATGCCCAGGAATTTCTCAGTGAAACCAGAGAGACATACAGAGGTCTTGTTGAGCCTTGGCTAAACACGGTTACCGGCCTGTCCCTGAAGGATGCTTCCCGTTTTGATGCCATTTATCTTTTAGGGCTTCGTTATCTGGACCACCTCTTTCCCCAGGAAATTAGCATAGACAAGATCATGAGCTTTTTCCGCAAATGGGGAATGGACCTTGTTGGGAATCCAGCTCTCCATATCCATTTGGAAGGCATGCCTGGTCGCCAGTCCTACTGTATCCCTGTAGATATACCAGGAGAGGCGCACGTCATTGTAGGGCCCCTTCAGGGATGGTTGGATATGGAATCACTTTTCCACGAGTTGGGTCATGCCCTGAGCTTCATCTACACAGACCCGGCGTTACCACCTGAAGAAAAGGACTTCTTTCAGTCAGGGGCCCTATCAGAGGCCTTTGCCTTTCTTTTTCAGAGAATGTGTATGTCCAGGGAGTTTCTTCAGAAAATCCTGGGGCTGTCTGCCCAAAATGCTCAGACCGTCTCGCGTGCCCATGCCCTGAAATTGCTCACCTTGACTCGCCGTTATGCTGCAAAACTGGTTATTGAGGTGGAAAACTTCCGCCTTGGCCAACTTAAAAAGGGCCAGTCCCTTTACTCGGAAGTGATGGGAAGGGAGACCTGCTTTTACTATGATCCGGAGACCTATCTCTTTGATCTCATGCCTGACTTCTACTCCCTGGACTACTTCCATGCCTTTATGGGAGCTGCCTGTCTTTGGGAATACCTGAACGACGCCATAGGCGAGGATTGGATACTGAATCCTGAGACCGGCAGCATCCTCCGTCGCTGGTGGCACAATGGAAACCAGCTTGATCTCACCGCCTTCCTTCAAGAGACCTTGGGCCGGCCCTTGGAGTCCGGGTCCTTTATAAAGGTAAATACATATGACCTCCAAAGTTGACTTGCTGGAGCTTGATCGCAGATACCTCTGGCACCCATATACACAGATGAAGGATTTTGAGAAGGAAAATCCCCTGTTTGTGGATCGAGCTGATGGTGTATTTTTATTTGATGCCCAGGGACGACGCTACTATGACACCATATCCTCATGGTGGTGCATACTTCACGGTCACAATCATCCCAGGATCAAGGCGGCTGTCAGAGATCAGATGGACAGACTGGAACATGTGCACTTTGCAAGCACCACCCATGAGGGAGCCATCCGTCTGGCAGAAAAACTTGTTTCCTTGACCCCGGATGGACTAAGCAGGGTTTTTTATTCAGACAACGGTTCCACTGCCTGTGAGGTGGCAATAAAGATGTCCTTTCAGTACTGGATGCATATGGGCGAGACCAGGAGGGAAGGCTTCGTGTCCATTGAAAGGGGATATCACGGTGACACCATCGGCGCCATGAGCCTGGGCGGAGTCCCTAAGTTCAAGGGCCCTTTTGATGCCCTCACCTTTGATTCCTACAGGATACCATCTCCCTATTGTTATCGCTGTCCATATGGTAAGCGACCACCCGGTCAATCACCAAGTCACCAAATCACCAAATCACCAAATTGCTCCCTTGAATGCCTGGGTCCGCTTGAGAAATTGCTTGCTGATAAGGGCAATAAGATAGCAGGAATCATACTGGAGCCTCTGCTTCAGGCAGCGGGCGGGATGATAGTATATCCTGTGGAATATCTGAAAAGGCTGGCAGAGCTTGTCTCTCACCACAGGGTCCACCTGATCCTGGACGAAGTTGCCACGGGTTTTGGGCGGACCGGGCGCATGTTCGCCCTTGAACACGCTGGAATAAGCCCTGATTTTCTGTGTCTTTCAAAGGGGCTGACTGCCGGATATATGCCTATGGCAGCCACCATAACCACTGACGACGTATATAATGCCTTTTATGCGGACTACAAAGAGGGCAAGACATTCTTTCATGGCCATACCTTCACAGGTAATCCCCTGGCATCCTCGGCAGCCCTGGCCTCTCTGGAGATATTTGAGCAAGAGAATGTGCTGGATGGATTGCAGGATAAAATCAGTGCCCTCCAGTCAGGCATAAAAAAGTTTGGAGAGCTGCCCAGGGTGGGAGACGTCAGGGGTATCGGCATGGTGGCTGCTCTCGAACTGGTCATGGACCGGAAGACCAGGACCGCATTTCCATCTGAGAAAAGGGTAGGGTGGATGATTTACAAAGAGGGATTAAAAAAAGGACTGATACTTCGGCCATTATGCGATATAGTTTATCTTTTCCTTCCTCTTTCTGTAACTATAGATCAGATAGAGGATATTCTCGATCTGAGCTTTGGGGTTATTTCGGGATTGAATCTGTAGTTTGGAAATAATGTACAGCATTGATAAAATCAATGATTTGTTGAAGCTCCCATTGTCTGAGCTGATGACCTTGGCCCGTGATGCAAAGCTGAGGGAGAGGGGTGACAGCTTTTCTCTGTGCACCATAATGAACGTAAAGTCCGGAAGGTGCACTGAAGACTGTGCATTTTGTGCCCAGTCCTCCAGATACAGAACAGGGAGTCCTGTTTTTCCCCTCAAATCGACAGATGAAATTTTGGAAGCGGCAGCAAAAGCCAAGGATGAAGGTGCTGCCAGATTCAGCCTTGTGACCAGCGGCCGGGGTCTTTCCAGGTCTGAAGTTGATGAACTGGCAGTAGGAATAGAGCAAATAAGGAACAGTGTGGGAATAAGTGTATGCGCATCTTTTGGCATTTTGGACTCTGAGGCGCTTGAAACTCTGAAGTCAGCCGGTCTCAGCCGTTATCACCACAATATTGAGACTTCAGGGGCATTCTTTCCAAAAGTAATTACCACCCATAGCTTCAAAGATCGTATCTCCACTATCCATACAGCAAAGGATGTTGGACTTGAGGTCTGCTCAGGCGGGATCATAGGCCTTGGGGAGTCTGCTGAGGACAGGGTCTCAATGGCCCTTTCACTGGCCAGCCTTGGAGTGGATTCTGTCCCCTTGAATATTCTAATCCCAATTCCAGGTACCCCTCTGGCTTCACAGGCCTCAATGTCAGTGGAGGAGATACTGCGGACTATAGCGATATTCAGATTGATTTTTCCGAAAAAAGCCATACGCATTGCAGGAGGGAGAGAATCAGCATTAATGGATTTCCAGGGCCTTGCCTTTTGGGCAGGAGCAGATGCCATGCTTATAGGCGGATATCTAACTGTAGCCGGCAGGGCCTTGGATGTTGATCTCAGAATGGTCAGAGAGATAAAAAGGCTATGGCAAAAAAAAGGATAGCCTGGCCAGAGTCTTGATGGAATCGAGAAACATCAATACACCCACCTGCCGCGGGTAAAACGGAAGATCTCGGTAACAGGAATCTTCTTAGTCAACATCCCTGGACTTTGAAAGGCCTTCTGCCGGGTTTCGCCCTTTTTTAAAAAATGCTTTTCCGGGTAATGTAAGATTCCAACAAAGGGGGTTTCGGGGGATCCTGTCTCTTTGATGGAGAATTCACACTCCGGCCCGTAGCAAATATATCGACCAACAAAGCCTTGATCACGTGGCATAATATCAATGCCCAGAATGTTCATTTTGCCTATACTGTCTAATCTGGACATCCAGACATTGACAAATTTCTCAAAACTCTCTTGAACCGATAAAATCCCAGGATCCGCTACAGCGGTTACTGGCCCTGACACAATCAGGGCCAATACCGCTGAAAGCAAAATAGAATAATGTCGATTTCGCACAGATATAAACACCTAGTCGAGTATTTTGAACTCTACACGCCGGTTCATACTTCTGCCTTCTGGCGTATGATTGTCAGCTATGGGGTTGGCCTCGCCGTAACCTACAGTCTCCAGACTGTTTTTAGAGATATCCTTCTCAACAAGATATTTGCATACAGAGGCTGCCCTGCGCTCAGACAGACCCATGTTATATTTTTCCGTCCCTGTCCAATCCGTATGCCCCTCAATAATTACATTTGTATCCGTATGTTTCTTTAGTATCTCAACAGCTTCATCAAGAACCGGCACGAATTCGGGCTTGATATATGACTTGTCAAAATCGAAGTTGATACCACGTAAGACTATCTTCTCTCGAACCTTGGGCACGACAACTTCTTCTTTAACCTCTTCTACAACAGCGGGCTCGGGTTCCGGCTCTGGTAAGGGCTCTGGTATACGCTCTACCACCGG
>CAZPBZ010000125.1:0-4952 GCA_964584765.1 uncultured Thermodesulfobacteriaceae bacterium | reverse complement strand
TGAGATTTTGATCTGTTTCGTGTTTTTCATCTGTGGGCCAGAAGAACCAAATTGCCAGTACAAGTAATAAAAGAATGAGAAAAAGCGCTACTGCGGCACTGATAAAGTCTCGATTGAACAGAGAGACTTTATTTACATAATTGAATAACGGCTTATATGCCGGCTCAGTTGGCCCGTCAAGACTTTCATCAGCAGCATGGATCTCCTGGTAACGAAGAATAACGTCTTCCGGAACAAGACCTATGAATTCAGCATAGCTCTTGATAAAGCCCTTTACAAAGATCTCAGCAGGCAGCTTTCCCCAGCAGTCGGCCTCCATAGCCCTTAACCTGTAAATTGCAATCTTGGTGCCTTCTGCAACTTCCTCCAGAGAAATCTGGCGTAGTTCCCGTTCCCGCTTGAGGTATTCCCCTAAAGATTCTTTGAACATATTTTCTTTTTCGGAAGGTTACAGTAAAAATTAAAGAAGTATCTGGATGATTGACTTTGAACGTAGTTCCTTGAGCCACTCTTCAAACCGGGCATTTGTTTGCTTGTTGTAAAGTTTTTTTCTTACTTCCTTTATTTGAGCTGAGTCAAGATCAGTTTGTCCGCTTTGTACTATTTCCTTTAACCTGAAGATCTGCCAATCCACCTGAGTATCAACTATGTCGCTAAAATCGCCTGGTTTAAGGTTAACTATTGCCTGTTTGACAAAGGGTGCCATCTCTTTCAAGGTAAAAGCGCCCAGGTATCCACCGTCTTGGCCCGATGGAAGATCGGAATAGCGCCTTGCCACTTCTTCAAAAACTTTTCCTTCCTTTAGTGCATTGTAGGCTTCTTCGATCCGTCTCCTGGCGTCCTCCCTGGATTCAGGATCATCCTCTTCAAATTTCGCACATATGTGTTGCATTATATAGAGTGGGGCATTGGAGCTATTATTGAGAGGATGTTCTTTTAGATATTCATTAACCTGTTCATCAGTTATTACTATCTTTGCACGCACCTGTGCATTTATAAGCTCTGTCCTCTCAATTTGTTGCTTTAGCTCCTTTTTGTATTCTTCGAGTGTATGGCCTTCGGATGCAAGTTTTTCTGAAAGCTGATCTCTGGTTATATGATTGTCTTCACATATCTGGTCCAAGGCCCTCTCGATTTCCTGTTCACCTATTTTTATATCCAGTTTTTTGACTTCTTCCTGTGCAAGGCGTTCATTTATCAACTCCGGCAGGACTTGGGCAAAGATTTCCTGCCTTTTGGTCTCTATCTCTTCCTTGCGCATTTCTTCATTAGTGTACTTCTGAACCAGGGGTTGGGCCCAGCCTTCAAGTTCGGAAAGTGTGATTACATCTCCGTTTACTGTGGCAGCTATCCTGTCGACTATGATACCGTATACAGGATAGGCCTCAAATGTCAGGACAGCCAACACAACGAAAAAAGTACGGGAAAATATGCTATTTAAAATCATACTTGCGGTCCTCGATAAGTAATGTAAAAAATTACCCCTTTGTAGCCATTTTTACTAGTACTTGCAAGGTCTGTCTAATGCTTGCAAGGCTATCCCCATCTTCTTCAACAAATTCAGGAAGAATAATCAGTCTGCCATCCGGCAATAGGCGCCACTGCCGGTTTTTTTGTACTGCCTCTATGAGTTTTCCAGGATAAGGTGGGCCTTCGGGCCCAAAACCCAAGACAATACGTTCTTTTTTATTGGAAAAACTCCTGTCAAGCCGTATCACGTTCAGCAGCCTCAGAGTGCGTTTTATCCCTATTACCTTAAGTAGAGACGCAACTTCTTCCGGCATCGGGCCGAAGCGGTCTCTGAGTTCCAGTGAAAAATCCGCGTCTTTTTCGTTGTCTTCCAGTCGTGCCATTCTCCGGTAAAGGAGCAGACGCTGTTCCACATCCGGGATATATTCTTCAGGGATAAACGCAGGTATGCCCAGGTTTACTTCCGGGTCTATTTCGTCTTTTTGAGGGAGCCCTTTGAACTCGTCTATAGCCTTTTGCAGTAATTCAAGGTAGAGTTCATATCCTACTTCTGCGATACTCCCTGACTGGGAAACTCCAAGTATGTTCCCAGCCCCGCGTATCTGAAGGTCATGCATCGCAAGGCGGAATCCGCCTCCGGACACAGAAAGTTCCATAATGGCCTTGAGCCTTTTTATGGCCTCTTTTCCCATCTCGGATATCCGGGGAATGAGAAGATAGGCATAGGCTTGTTCACCGGCCCTTCCGACCCTGCCCCTGAGCTGGTACAAGTCGGCAAGCCCAAGCTTATCAGCCCGGTTTATAATCGTAGTGTTTGCAGACGGGATATCTATACCGGATTCTATGATGGTGGTGCACATAAGGCAGTCAATATCACCCCTTACAAACCGGATCATGATCTTCTCAAGTTCGTTGGGATTCATTTGTCCATGGATGGCCTCTATCCTGGCATCAGGTGTTAAGCGCTGGATATGCTCTGCCAGCCTGTACAGGCCCTTTATCCGGTTGTGAACAAAAAATACCTGGCCGCCGCGGCTGATCTCCCGTTCTATAGCCTCTTTTATTAACGAGTCATCAAACTCGGCCATGAAGGTCTTGACAGGTATGCGGTCCCTGGGAGGCGTATTGATTGTTGAAAGGTCACGGATTCCCAAAAGGGAGAGCTGAAGAGTCCTTGGGATTGGTGTTGCGGTGAGCGTAAGACAGTCAACAGTCTGCTTGAGCCTTTTCAGCCGTTCTTTGTGCTTAACTCCGAAACGGTGTTCCTCATCTACGATCAGCAGTCCCAGGTCCTTGAATTTTACGTCCGGCTGCAGCAGCCGGTGTGTGCCTATAATGATATCGACCCGGCCCTGGCTAAGTCCGGCAATGATCTCTTTCTGTTCTTGCCTGGACTTGAGCCTGCTAAGGGCTTCTACAGTAACAGGATATCTCTGAAACCGCTGGATGAATGTACGTTCGTGTTGTTCTGCCAGAAGAGTGGTAGGTACCAGTACGGCCGCCTGTTTTCCGTCTTCAACAGCCTTGAATACGGCCCTCATGGCGACTTCTGTCTTGCCGTAGCCCACATCTCCGCATAACAGCCGGTCCATGGGTCTGGGTTCCTGCATGTCAGAAAGCACTTCTTCTATTGAGGCAGCCTGGTCTCTGGTCTCTTCATAGGGAAATGAGGCTTCAAACTGCCGGAATATGGCATCAGGAGGTGAAAAGTCAAAGCCCTTGCTCACCTTTCTTGAGGCATAGAGGTCAACCAGTTCGTGGGCGATTTCATATATGTCTTTCTTGACCTTCTGTTTCGCAAGTTGCCAGCTTGAGCTTCCCAGCCGGTCAAGCCGTAGAGCGCGACCTTCTATCCCGATATATTTCTGGACCAGTCCCAGGCGGTCTACCGGCAGATAGAGTTTGTCACCACCGCGGTACTCGAGGAAAAGGAATTCCCCTGGAACCCCGCCGGTCTCTATCCTGACAAGGCCCTCATAGAGCCCTACACCATGGTCCCTGTGTACGATCGGTTGACCAGGCTTCAGATCCTCAAAGGTCAGATCACTTACGGTTGTTTTCTCTCTCCCCGGGCCCATGGTCCGTCTGGCCCGTGCGCCTAACAGCTCTTCTTCCGTAAGGACTATGTAGGCCTCACCCGGAAGGGCGAATCCTGAAGAGAGTTGCCCGGTACAGATCTTAAGCCCGGGTTCTGCCGGGTCATTGGTCAAAGGCGCTGAGAGTATGGGGGGCCTGGCCTCATCACCGATAAGCTCATGATAGCTGAGGAGTTCTATCATCCTTTGGCCCTGCCGCTGGCCAGGCACTACCAGAACAATCCTTTCTCCAGCCTCAATCCAGTCTTTGAGCCGGTCAAGCACCGGTCCGATAAGATCAATTCCCCTCTTTGCGCTTCCGAGCATCAAGGTCAGGTCCGGCTTGCTCGATTTTATCTCCAGATCCTGAATGTTTGAGGCCGGCAGGTTGAAGGAAGACCCTTTGGATTTGGTGATTTGGTGATTTGGTGATTTGGTGATTGAAGAATTTGGTAACGATTTGTATACATTGATGTCCTGAAACAGCCAGCATGTATGATCCCTTATCTGTTTTGAAAGCTGCTCCGGGTCAGAGAGTAGAGACTCCAGGGGAGAAAAAACTCTGTGTTCGTTAAGGGCTGATTCGTATGTCTGCTCAGCCCCTTTCCAGTAGTTTTCCAGCGCCCCTTCAACCTCTTCGGGCCTGTCAATCAGTAGCGGAGTCTGTCGCGGAATATAGTCCAGGACTGAGGCGGGTTTTGGATAAAAAAGCGGTAGCAGCGCCTCATGCCCCTCCACCAGCCTTCTGGCCTCCAGTTGTTGCAGGATTTCATGTACCCTCCGGGCAGGCAAATTATACTTGGCCGCCCGTTCAACCAGTTTTTCATGGATAGATTCAAGCATGGACCGGGAAAATATGAGCTCATTAGCCGGGAGTATAACCAGTTCATTCAGATCTTCAGTCGACCGCTGCGTGAGCGGATCAAAGAGACGCATCTCTTCCACAAAGTCGCCAAAAAAGTCTATTCGTACAGGAAGGGCTGTTAAAGGCGGAAATATGTCGAGCAGGCCACCCCTTATACTGAATTCCCCTCTGGACTGGACTATGGCGCAGTGTTCATAGCCTGAATCAACAAGCCATTTGAGCAGTTTTTCCCGATCAGCCTCCTCTCCTTTTTGGAGATACTCCACATGGTTTAAAAGGATTTCAGGAGGAACCGTGAGTTCCATGAGGGCCTGCACCGGGGCCACTGCCACAGCAGGACCATCCTCTGTGGCCAGGCGGTAGAGTGTCGAAATTCTCTGAGATATTGTCTCGGTTGAGGGAAGCAATGGCACAAAAGGAAGCGAGTCATGGCAAGGATACAACAAAACAGGAAAATCCGAGAAAAAAGAAAGGTCTGATGCTACCTGTTCCGCCTCTTTCTGAAGTGAAGTAACCCAGAGTATGGGATGATTGACAGACTT
>CAZPBZ010000124.1:1236-4999 GCA_964584765.1 uncultured Thermodesulfobacteriaceae bacterium | reverse complement strand
GATTTTTGTAGCCGTTAACATTCCTTGGCAGGGGTAAATAATTACGTTGATTGACATAGGATAGGTTGAACGGTACATTGAAACAGAATTTATGATCTATCATTAACATATGGCAGTCTTTCTTCTGGGAGGGAAATAGAGGATGTTCGGGTTAGGGATGCCTGAGTTGTTGGTTATTTTGGTTATAATTCTTGTCGTTTTTGGTGCTGGTAAGCTGCCAAAAATCGGTGAGGGCCTTGGAAAGGGTATCAGCAATTTCAAGAAGTCCATAAAGGAGAATAAAGAGGCTGGAGACGATGTCAGTCAGGACGAAAAGACCGGATCGTCATCTGGCCATGAAAAATAACGACCTTATGAAGGCTGACAATAACTCCGAAGTATAAATCCCAGGACCTGAATTCGTTCTATGAAAGCATCATCCTCGACCTATCAAGATACTTCAATCTGGCGTTTTTTTTCGTCGGTTCGTCTGGCTGTATTTCTTTTAATTGCTCTGGCCATAACCTCTATTGTCGGTACTGTTATACCCCAGGGCGAATCACTTCAGTTCTATCTGGAAACGTTCGGCCCCAGCTTTTTTCGAATCATAAAGGTCCTCCATTTACATGATACTTACCATTCCTGGTGGTATCTGATCTTACTGGGGCTTTTTAGCACTAATCTGGTAGTCTGCACCCTGAGGCGTTTGCCATTTACGCTTAAACTTTACAGGAGAGATAACCTGTTTGTGGATTCCGGGCGTTTGTTAAAGATGCCTTTTAAAAAGGACTGGGAAATAAAAGAGGAACTGGATAATGATTCCACACAGTCGATCATTTCAGCATTTAAAAAGGTTGCCGGCAAGTTCCATGAACGCGCAGATGTAGATGGGGGCAGGCTGTTTCTGGCGGAACGCGGAAAATGGAGCTACTGGGGCGTATATGGTCTGCATGGCAGTATACTGATTATTTTCTTCGGTGCCATGGTAGGATTATTTCTGGGGTTCAAGGGCAGCGTCATGTTGCCGGAAGGGAAGAAAATAGATCAAATTGTGAACAGGCAGACAGAAGAGCACATACCTCTTGGTTTTTCAGTCCGTTGTGATCGCTTTCATATTTCCTTTTACGATAATGGCGCACCCAAAGAGTACCGATCTGACTTGACGATATTAAATGATGATAAAGAGGTCTTCCATAAGTCCATCGTTGTTAATGATCCTATGGAATATAGGGGTGTTACTTTTTACCAGGCAAGTTATCGGGCTATTCCTGAAGTAACCGTGCAGGTCACCAAGTCTGATACTTCGCAGCATTCTCTGACTATTTCTGCGTTTCAAAAGGCCTTATGGCCGGAGGAACAACTGAGCTTTGGTTTGATGCAGTATCAGCCTGACGTCCATGGCAAGCCTGCAGCTCAGATATGGGTTGGAGACCAGGAAGGCCGGGAAGGTAATTTCTGGCTTCTAAAGGGAAATAAAAAGGAATTTAAAAAGGGTGAGAACTTGTACAGGATTTCTCTTACTAATGCCAAACAACGGTATCTGACAGGACTGCAAGTCAAGAAAGACCCCGGAGTCTGGATAGTGTGGTTGGGCTGTACGGTCCTCATTATTGGTTTTGCTATAGTATTCTGGGTTCCGCATAGACGCATGTGGCTCTGGATAGGTCGCCTGAAGGGCAAGACCACTGTGATTCTGTCCGGTCAGACCAACAAGAATAAATTGCAGTTTGAAAAAGACATCAGAAAGATTGAAGAGGCCTTGAATTCCAGTTTAGGAGTATGGCAATGACCTTTTCCAGTTCATATCTTTTCAGTTTAACTACTTTCATATACCTGGGGGCTGCTGCACTCTATTTGACACACTGGATCTTCAGAGTGCAGAAGGTTGGATTGCTGGCTACGGTCGTCACAGTTGGAGGCCTTTTAATTCAGACGGTCGGATTAGGCCTCAGATGGATAGAGTCTTACCAATTGGGTTATGGACACGCACCGCTCTCAAACCTTTATGAGTCCCTGGTATTTTTTTCGTGGATAACAGTACTGGTTTACTTGATCATAGAATGGCAGATCAAGCAACGTGTGATAGGGGCCTTTGCAACTCCATTTGCCTCCCTTGCCATGGCCTATGCATCTTTTAGTCCCGACATCAGAGATGAAATACAGCCTCTTATACCAGCTCTTCAGAGCAATTGGCTTATTGCCCATGTCATCACGTGCTTCCTCGGATATGCCTCTTTTGCTGTTGCCTGCGGACTCGGTATTATGTATCTTTTTAAAAATAGATTCAGCGGGGCATCAGAGGGAATAATTGGTGTTATGCCTGATTGCAAAGTCCTTGATGAGTTGATACACCAGACAATAATCTTTGGTTTCCTCTGGTTGAGCCTTGGCATAATTACAGGGGCCGTTTGGGCCAATGATGCCTGGGGTACGTACTGGAGTTGGGACCCAAAGGAGACCTGGTCATTAATAACCTGGTTTGTATATGCTACGGCCCTGCATGCAAGATTCGTCAGGGGTTGGGCCGGTCGGAGGATCGCCTACTTAGCGATAGTGGGCTTTGTTTCAGTGATGTTTACATACTTTGGGGTGAATTTCCTGCTTTCAGGCTTACATAGTTACGGATCACAATAATAATAGCTTTTCAAGAGAGGTTTAATGTTTGGTTTAGGCACACAAGAGCTGTTGGTCATCCTGGTAATTGCCTTTTTTATCTTTGGAGGCAAGAAGCTTCCTGAAATAGGGGCGGGACTTGGAAAGGGGCTGAGGGCCTTCAAGTCCGGTTTGAAGGACCTTGAAAAGGAGGCCGATCCGGAGAAGCTTACAGAGGACACATCCAGCAGTTCATCAAAAACAGAAGATAAGAAAAAGGTTTAGCGGCTTCACAGATTGTGTAGTATGCCTTTCTTCAAGCAAGCCATGATCCTCGCCGCAGGTCTGGGTACACGCTTGCAGCCCCTTACATATCACTTACCCAAGCCTTTATTCCCAGTATTAAACAGGCCTTTGCTTCACAGATTACTCGACCAGCTTGAGGATGCCGGGTTCAGGAAGATTGTGATCAACTGCTTTCTCCTTGCACATCTTGTGTTGGAGATGGTGGGGTCTTATAAGGCCAGGGCCGAAATTGTAACACTGGTGGAACCATCACTGCTGGGAACCGGCGGAGCGCTTAGAAATGCCCTGCCTCATATCTCAAAAAATGAGCCCCTGCTGGTTATAAACGGCGATGTGGTGACAGATCTGGATCCGGCGCGGGTAGTTAATCTGCATCAGCACTATGGAGCTACGGCATCGCTGGTGGTCCACAAGAGGGAGCCGTGGAACAATGTGGCTGTAATGGACGAAAAGGTCTCGGGTTTTAATTGCAGCGGGCCGGATGCCATGGCCTTTACAGGTATTTCCGTATTGGAACCGGAACTTATCAGGACTATCCCTGAAGATTGTCCCAGTTCTTTGATTGATACATTTAAGGCAGTAATTGATCAGGGTGGTCGCTTGCAGGCCATTAGAGCTGATCACATTTCCGATCATTACATATGGGAGGATATAGGATCGCCCGGAGGATATCTTTCTGCCCATAAAGTGCTTTTTGCAGGTAAAAACAACAGGTGCCTGGTTGGGCATGGCACTGAGTTGCCCGGCGATCTTATATGGAAGGACTGGGTCTCTATAGGGCATAGAGTGAGCTTAGGATCTGGTGTCACTCTTTGCAGGAGTGTGATTTGGGAGGGAAGCAATGTCCCTCCCGGAGCAGTTCTTGAGGATTGTGTTTTTAGTCCTT
>CAZPBZ010000124.1:0-1136 GCA_964584765.1 uncultured Thermodesulfobacteriaceae bacterium | reverse complement strand
TTTTCTACAGTTTCCTTTATGTAGCGTTTTACACCGGGATATTTTGCAAAATAGCGGTCGATAAACTCCTTTGCCTGTTTATTCCCAATGCCCAGTTCCTTTGCCAGACCAAAGGCGCTTATTCCGTATATTATTCCGAAGTTAACGGTCTTGGCCGCTCTGCGCATTTCCGGCGTAACCAGCTCTGTGAACACGCTAAAGACCTCTGCTGCGGTAATACGGTGAATATCTTCATCATTTTTGAAGGCATTTACCAAAGCTTCATCCCCGGAATAGTGGGCAAGGACTCTCAGCTCTATCTGGGAGTAATCCGCGGATAAGAGAAGGTTCCCCGGAGCAGGAATAAAGAGCGCCCTGATCCTCCTGCCTTCTTCCGTCCTGACAGGAATGTTCTGGATGTTGGGATCACTGGATGAGAGCCTGCCGGTAGATGTGACAGTCTGGTTAAAAGATGTATGGACCCGCCCTGTATCAGGATTGACCATCCTCTTTAACCCGTCTACATAAGTGGACTTGAGCTTTGACAGGTTTCTGTAGGCAAGAAGTTGTTGCGGAAGCTCGTGAGACTGGGCAAGTTCCTTGAGTACCTCTACGTCTGTCGAGTAACCGGTCTTCTTGCGGGTCTTTTTTTTCTGAGGAAGCTTGAGCTTTACAAATAGTATTTCTGCGAGTTGTTTTGTTGAGTTTATGTTGAATGGCTCTCCGGCAAGCTCGATAATTTTTTTATCCAGGTCAGAGAGCCTTTGAGAAAATTCTGTTGACAGCGCATCAAGTCCTTCTATATCAACAAGAATGCCAGATATCTCCATTCGAGCTAATATCCGTATCAAAGGCACTTCAACCTGCTCGAACAGTTCCCATAGACTGCTCTCTTTTAACCTTTTCCACAAGGCCTTTTGGACAAGAGAAGTCACGTGAACGTCCTCGCAAGAGTAATCCCTGGCAAGCGGTAAGGGCACATAGGCAAAATTTTTCACCTTTTTCTGTGTTTCAGTTACATCTTTAAAGGATATCATGCGGTGCCCCAACACCTCTTGTGCTATCCCGGCAAGGTTGTGACGGCGCTTTGAGGGGTTAAGAAGATAAGAAGCCACCATCGTGTCCCCGGATATTCCCTTCAGCTCCATTCCGTGGTT
>CAZPBZ010000123.1:0-5019 GCA_964584765.1 uncultured Thermodesulfobacteriaceae bacterium | reverse complement strand
CCTGGCAAGGATCATCTGGGCTATCCTTTGTTCTCTCTTGATGGTGACAGTCTCGGGTCCAAGATTAATAAGTCCGACTTTTATCTCACCGCGGTAGTCGGCGTCAATAGTGCCGGGTGCGTTAACTACTGTCAGACCGTGTTTGATGGCAAGTCCACTCCTGGGCCGGATCTGGAATTCATAACCGTGTGGCAGGGCTACTGCAAGGCCTGTGGGAACAAGACCTATTTCCCCCGGATGTAGGCGGATATCGTGTTGGATCGCTGCAGCCAAATCCATGCCTGCTGATTGTCTGGTTATGTATTGGGGAAGAGGAAGGTCAACTGCATGGGGCAGACGTTTTATCTGTACAACTACAGACAGTCCTTCTGGCGACCTGATAGCCAAGGATTCTATCACATACTACTCAGGAACTGCCTGCGAAAGAACTTGCCGACTCCTCTCATACCTTTCCCGGCCTCTCCATCCGGGATCGGCCCCAGACAGACCAAGGCAGAGCCCCCCTCTAAACACTGTGTTGCCATCTGCTTTATGTCCTCAGGGGTGACTGCATTAATTTTGCGGATTACCTTATCGTAGGAGACGAATTTGCCCAGATTTATTTCATTTTTTGCCAAACGCGTCATACGGCTGTCTGTGCTTTCAGCAGAGAGCAATAATCCACCCTTGATGTGATCCCTGGCAGCCTCCAGTTCATCGTATCCAATAGATTGATCTGCGAGCTTTTTTAACTCCCCGTGCATTAGCTCCACTGTTTTCGAAAACTGTTTTTCAGAGATGCCTGCATAAATTCCCAGCATCCCGGTATCCTGGAACGAGGAGGAAAAGGAATAGACTGAGTAGGCAAGACCCCGTTTTTCCCTTATCTCCTGGAACAGCCGGGAACTCATGGATCCGCCCAGAATGACGTTAAGCAACAGGGTCTGATAGCGTTGAGGGCCTGATGAACATGGTCCTTCATAGCCCATCAGTACGTGAAGTTGTTCCAGGTCTTTTTTGATAAATTTGACCCCAAGCTGGGGTACAGGCATGGAATGAGATGAATGGCCATTGATAGACACCAGGCCTCCAAAAAGTTCGTTTATCCTGACAACAAAAGACTCATGTTCCAGGTTACCCGCCGCAGCGATCAGGACCTTTGGGCCTACATAGGCCTTAGCTACAAACTCCTTCAAGGTCTGTGAACTTATTGCGCTGACGTTGTCAACAGTGCCGAGAATGGATTGTCCAAGGTTGCTTCCGGGCCAGTAAAATTTGTTAAAAAGCTCATGTATCAACTCATCAGGGGAGTCCTCAAGCATGCTGATCTCTTGCATTATGACCCGGCGTTCTCTTTCCACTTCCTTGTCGTCAAATCTGGAATGGAGGAAAATATCAGAGAATAAATCCAGCGCCCTGTCTAGATGGATATCCATTACCTTTGCGTGGAAGCATGTGATCTCTTTGGAGGTAAAGGCATTGGAAAAGCCGCCCATCTGGTCAAAGGCCTTGGCAATGTCCAGGGCAGTACGCCGTTCAGTCCCCTTAAAAATCATGTGCTCGATAAAGTGGGAAATGCCTGAGTTGCCGGCATCCTCGTCCCTGGAGCCTACAGTAACCCACACACCGACTGATACCGAGCGGACATTGGGCATGCGCTCAGTAAGCACACGAATGCCGTTTGAAAGGACAGACTTATTGTATTGCTGGTTCACTTTTGAACAGTAGCTCCCTGCTCGTTCATGGCAGCCTTGCGGCTGAGCTTGATCCTGCCTTGTTGATCTATACCTATGACTTTTACACGGACTTCATCACCTTCGGCAAGTATATCCTTTACATTTTTCACATGGCTGTCTTCCAGTTGGGAAATATGCACCAGGCCGTCGGTACCGGGTAATATCTCAACAAACGCCCCGAAGTCCATGATCTTTTTTACAGTCCCAAGGTAGATCTCTCCGACCTCAGCCTCTTTTGTGAGGTCCTTGATCCTTTTGATGGCATTGTCTGCTGCTTCTCCTGAAGAGGAAAAGATGTTCACCTCACCTGAATCATCGACGTCTATCTTTACGCCGGTTTCTGCTATTATGCCACGTATATGCTTCCCCCCAGGACCAATAAGGTCCCGGATCTTTTCCGGATTGATATTGAGGGTAATGATCTTAGGTGCATACTGGGAAAGGTCTTTTCTGGGATGATCTATCACCTCTTTCATCTTGCCCAGGATAAAGAGCCTTGCATCTTTTGCCTGCATAAGCGCCTTACTTAAAATATCCCGGCTGATCCCTGAAATCTTGATGTCCATCTGGAGCGCGGTAATCCCTTCCCCTGTCCCTGCTACCTTGAAGTCCATATCGCCCATGTGGTCTTCATCTCCCAGGATATCAGAAAGTATGATGACCTCGTCATTCTCCTTTATAAGGCCCATTGCAACCCCTGCCACCATGTCTCGAATAGGGATGCCGGCATCCATCATAGCAAGTGCCCCTCCACAGACAGTAGCCATGGAGGATGAGCCGTTTGATTCCAGAACATCTGAGACAATGCGAATAGTGTATGGAAAAACGTCCACAGGAGGTACTATTCCGGCCAGCGCCCGTTCTGCCAGTACCCCGTGGCCAATATCTCTTCGTGCCGGACCCCTCAACGGCCTGACTTCGCCTACGCTGAAAGGGGTAAAATTATAGTGCAGCATGAAGTGTTTATAACGTTGTCCCGCAGGGGACTCGATTCTCTGTTCATCTTCAGAGCTGCCAAGGGTTGCCACGGCCAGCACCTGGGTTTCTCCGCGGGTGAAGACCGCTGAGCCGTGAGTGCGGGGGAGTTCTCCCACAGAGCAGGAAATCGGCCTGACTTCATCAAAAGTCCTGCCGTCGATCCGGCGCTTTTCTTTTGTGATCAAAGTACGCATCAGCTCCTTTTCAAGGCCATTTATGCACTCTGATATTTCCCGTTCACGCCCGGGATAGTCTGCAGCCAATGCCTCCTTAACTTCTGTTTTGAGGCGCTTTATTCCCTCAACTCGTTCGATTTTGGAGGTTATCTGTGTGGCTGCAAGCATCTTCTCCCGTGCAGACTCCATGACCTTGTCTATAAGCTCAAGGTCCGAATCAGGCTCAGGGACAATCATCTTGGGCTTACCCGACTTTTCAACAAGCTCATCCTGGATATCGAGCAAGGGCGTCATGGACTCATGACCGAAAAATATAGCATCCAGCACTTCCTGTTCTGAAAGTGCCGCGGCCCAACCCTCTACCATAACTATGGCGCTTCTCGTACCGGCAACAATGATGTTGAGATCAGAATCCAAAAGCTGGGTCCTGGTGGGGTTAATCACGAATTTGCCTTCCACTCTTCCCACTCTTACGCCGGCAATAGGGCCGTCAAATGGTATGTCTGAGACACAAAGGGCTGCGGATGCCGCGGTAATGGCAACCACATCAGGATTGATCTCTGTATCCGCAGAAAGCACAGTTGCTATTATCTGTGTATCAAAGGCATATCCATCAGGAAATCTGGGCCGGAGCGGACGATCTATAAATCGTGAAGTCAGGGTTTCTTTTTCGCTGGGTCTTCCGATCTCCCTGCGGAAATAATTCCCTGGTATGCGACCTGATCCGTAGAACATCTCCTGGTAGTCTACCATGAGTGGCAGGTAGTCTATTCCTTCTCGTGTTTTACCAGAGGTTACCGCTGTCACCAGGACTACGGTTTCCCCCAGGCTGGCCAAAATGGCGCCGTTGGACTGCTTGGCCAAGCGTCCTGTTTCAAAGGAGAAGGCCATGTCATTTATCTGTGTTTTTAATTTTATCATCTCAACCAAACTTCACTCCAATTGGGGCAAAGCCCCTCTGAGTTCTCACTCCCTGCCTACTGACTGCCAAGGAGTATGAACGGTTATATCGTAGTATTACTTGCGGATTCCCAGTTCCTTTATAATTTTCCTGTACCGCCCCACATCCTGGTTCTTGAGGTAGTCTAACAACCTCCTTCTCTGGCCTACAAGTTTTAACAGACCGTGTCTTGAGCCGTGATCCTTCTTGTGGATCTTGAAGTGCTCGGTGAGATAGCCAATACGGGAACTCAACAAGGCTATCTGAACCTCAGGGGACCCAGTGTCAGTCCCGTGGGTTTGGAAGTTCTCTATAATTTCTTTCTTACGTTCTGGATCCAAAACCACCTATTTCCCCTCCTTTACTATAACTACGATTTGATATTTCTTATTTTAATTTGTAATAGCATATTCTTTTGGCCAGACTTTTATAGGACGCAGTATTTTGTGGCCATCCGGTTTCAGCGCTGTGGGCCATGCCACCACGGATACCAGATCTTTTTCCCGCAGGCTTGAACCATTTTTTATATAAGGCGGCCTGCAAAGAAGAAGACGCAGATAAGGTGGCTCCGTATCTGAATTATGGCCTATCGATTCCATTAGCTCCTTGAGCCTGTTTACCAAAATTGGACGTCCATTCCTCAGCTCCGTTGCCATCTCATTATCTATCTCAATGGCAGGTATGTGGGCCAGTGCCTTCCCAATAGGAATAAGGACCGCTGAAAGCCTTTTGCTTTTAAGAATTTCGTCCAGGGTCTCCATTGTCAGGGCCTGCTCTATGTTGAAGGGTCCGTTTCTGGTTCTTCGCAGTCCTGTCACATGACCGCCGCAACCCAGATTTGATCCTATGTCATGTACAAGTGATCTCACATAGGTACCCTTTGAGCAATGTACTCTGAAATCCACCTCGGGTAACCTCATTTCAAGGATCTCAAAAGAGAATACCTGCACCGGCCTGGACTCTTTTTGGACCATTATTCCCTGACGTGCGAATTTGTATAATGGTTTCCCTTTATACTTAGCTGCCGAAAATGGTGGAGGCGGCTGAAGAAGCCTGCCCGTAAATTCTTTGACCGCCTTTTGTAAAGAGATTTGGTCAAGACTCGGGGGTAAAGGCTTCTGTTCCGTGACCTTGCCTGCTGCATCGTAGGTGTCGGTGGCTACTCCAAGGAGCATAGTCCCTTGATATACCTTGTGACCTGCCATAATGA
>CAZPBZ010000122.1:0-5025 GCA_964584765.1 uncultured Thermodesulfobacteriaceae bacterium | reverse complement strand
AAAATTCATTCGCAGGCAAAGGGAGATCAGTTCGCTGCCATGGGCTGAGTGGGTCCGCCTGACCAAACTGGACCCTGGAGCAAAAAGTCGTAATATCGTAAGCACAGTTATCAACGCCGCGAGGGTCCATTCGCAACATCCGCGCTTTCACCGTGACATCGAGTTCTTTATCTCCAAAATTTTTGAAGTGGCTGCTGAAGCCATGAGAGCCTTTGCCGATTTCAAGACAAGGCATGGGCTCATAGATTTTGTGGACCAGGAGAGTCTGTGCCTTCGACTCCTGGATCAGGACGATGTTCGAAAAAGGCTTAAAGAGCGGCTTGACCTGGTTCTCGTGGACGAGTTTCAGGATACCAGCCCCATTCAGTTGGCCCTTTTTCTCCGGCTAACTGAAATTGCACCTCGATCCGTGTGGGTGGGAGATCAAAAGCAGGCCATTTACGGGTTCCGTGGCACAGACCCTTCGCTCATGGATGCGGTCATGGAGGGTCTCATCAAGCAAAAACATTTCCGGATCCTCCCTGATTCCTATCGTTCACGCCCGGAGCTTGTCAGGTTTACGAGCCATCTCTTTGCAAAGGCCTTTGAAACGGTTGGAATCGAACCAAGAGAGGTGACTCTTAATGCCAAAAGACGCGACCTTCCCGGCCATGGGGTACCGCTTCACATGTGGTGGCTTTCTGCGAAAAATCTGGACAATGAAGCCCAGGCCCTTGCAGTAGCTGTGAAGGATTTTCTCAGCAAGGCCACGGAGTTTCAGGTCCCGGATGAAACGTCTATGAGACTTCGTCCCCTGAAAGGTGGAGACATCGCAATCCTGTGTCGTACTAACGACAGGTGTCTGCAAATCGCTGACGCCCTGGAAGGTCATGGAGTCAGTGCAACCATACCTCGTAAAGGGCTCCTTTCTCAGGTGGAGTGCGTTCTCGCTCTTGCATGTCTGCGTTATCTTGTGGATCAGTCTGACAGCCTGGCCGCTGCTGAAATCGTCCATTTTACCGAAGATCCACCTGAAGGACGGTGGTTTTCAGAGTGGCTTAAGAGCAATGAGGACAGACCATGGAGCACAAAGCCTATCATCCGGGACCTGGATGCACGCCGGGACGAGCTGATTCATCTCACGCCATATGAAGCCCTTGAACTGGCTTTGAGCACGGCGGCTATCGACCAAACTATCTTGCAATGGGGTGATGGTGCACAGCGGGTTGCCAATATAGATAAGTTACGAGCCCTGGCCAAAAGCTACGAGGACAGATGCCAGGTGCAGCGCAGCGCCGGGACTCCTGCAGGGCTGGTGACTTTTCTCAGTGAAGGCGTGACAGGCGGTGATTTGGACATGCAGGCAGAGGGGCGGGACGAGAAGGCTGTTCAGGTCCTCACCTACCATCGCTCCAAGGGACTGGAATGGCCAGTGGTTATCCTTTGCGATCTGCAGTCTTCCGAAAGGGCGGGGTCCTTTGGTATTCATGTGAGCGCCCCAAAAAAGGACTTCGATCCGAGAGACCCTTTGAAGGATCGCTGGATTCGTTACTGGCCGTGGCCTTACGACAAGTATAAGACAGGGACAGGTCTCGAGAGCGCCATAAACGATTCTCATGAGCAGAACGAAGCCCTTCTGCAGGAGCAGAAAGAAATGATGCGACTGCTTTATGTGGGGATGACACGGGCCAGGGATTATCTTGTCCTGGCAGCCAGAGAGGCAGGCAAAAATTCAACAGCCTGGCTGAATACCCTGAAGGATAGGGCTGGTACGATGCTTCTGTCATTGCCGTTGGAAGGGGAAGAGAGCGTGGTCAAGATAGGAGAGGATTCCTTTCAGATGAAACCATCACTGCATGAACCCGGTGAGCGTGAGCAGAGCAGAGAAACGGAACAAGCTTACATTTCGGCTGTGATCTCTGAGAAAAGAGACTATCCGCCTGCCCGGCTTGTTCCAAGCCACCTGGAATCTTCTCTGGCCGGGACTGTTGAGATTTCCTCGACTGTTAAACTCGGCAACCGCCTTGCCTTGACCGGGGAGCCGGATATGCAGGTCCTGGGCGAAGCCGTGCATGCCTTTCTGGCCGCTGATGACGGCACACAGCACAGGAATCAACGTTTGGACTTGGCCGGCATGATCCTGAAAAACTGGAGGGCCCCCTGGTTGAAAGCAGAAGATTTACTCTCCGCAAGTGACAGGTTACAAGGCTACGTGGGCAGGACCTATGGAAAAGAAACCATCCGGCACAGGGAATGGCCGATTCATTTGAGAATAGGTGATCAAAAGGCCAGTGGCTGGATTGATCTTCTTCTGGAAACTCCCCAAGGCTATGTGATCATTGATCACAAGAGTTTCCCCGGACGCATGGAGCAATGGTCCGACCAGGCCCTTCGATACGCTCCTCAGCTTGATCTGTATCAAAAAGCCATAGAGAAGGCCACAGCACGTCCCGTGATGGCAACAATGATCCATATGCCTGTTTTAGGGGTTATTATGGAAGTGAAAATTGGAGACGTAGTCAAGCTTCGTTAATCATATTATCAAGAAAGACAGTATAAAGTGTCCAGGCGTAAGAAGCGTAAAGCACATCAGTTGCCATTCGTCTTGCACGGCGCAGTTGCGGCAACATGCCGCCCAGCGCGAGGCGGGTCAGTTGCCACCAGACCGCCCGCTGTGGTTTGCCGATCCGGCCTTGCTCGTATAAATCACGGCTGGCGGCACGGCGGATTTCCCCGCTGGAAGTCTTAAGTACTGTATGTGAAGGCGCGATCACCACGTCGTCAGGGGGCATGGCCAGACGGTCACCACGCTGTGCAGTCCTTCCACCTGGGCCTTGACAGCCCCCCCGATATAGGCAAATATAATAGAAAAAGTAAATCCTATCCCAGTTTTGTATAGATGAACTTTATATGAAAACTTAAGAGGAACTTCATGCCGTAAATACGTTAACATGATATTCATGCTATACCCACGGAAGGTCAGCATTAAGAATTTATATCAAATGACGGAAAAAAAGACTTACAAATCTAAAAGTGATTTAAATGCCATCGAGGAACAGACTCTTCTCTATGCTAGAGATCTGGCCAAGATGTTTATGGAAAGAAAGGAGAAAGAGAGACAGTTAAACTTAACTAAACAGCAACTGGCACAGTCCGCCAAGATAGCCCTCCTGGGAGAGTTGGCAGCTGGTATTGCACATGAGATCAACAACGCACTGACCCCTGCCGTTGGTAATTTGTCTATATTGCTTCTGAATCGAAGTAATTTTTCGGAAAAGGTAGCAAGGCGCCTGGAGTTGACAGAAGAAAGTATAATGGGGGCGTCTTCCATGTTGCAACAGATTCTCGATTTTTCACGAAAGAAGCCCGAAAAAAGACAACCTGTAGATATTAGTACTGTATTGGAACGTAGCCTTTTCTTGTTGAAATATAAATTTACAAAAAATCAGATAAGGCTGGAAAAAGACTTGCAATCTGAGTTATCAAAAGTTCTGGCAGATGATACTCAAATCGAACAGGTCTTCACCAATCTTATTCTTAATGCCATTGATGCCATGGAGCCGGGTGGTACTTTACGTATAACTGCCAATAATCGTGCGAGAAAATCAGAGGACGATCAGCCGTACGTGGAAATGGTCTTTGAAGATACAGGTCGCGGCATTCCAACGGAGGTAATGGAACATGTCTTCGAACCGTTTTATACAACAAAAGGCCAAGGGACCGGCCTGGGCCTATTCATATCTTATAGAATAATAGTAGAAAAACACGGAGGGACGCTGGATGTAACCAGCACGCCTGGTCAGGGTACACGGTTTAGGGTCTGTCTGCCGGCATCTTAACTCTTCAGACTTCAGACTCTACTTATAAAGTAGTTGGATCTGTCCGTTCCTGACCTCAGTAAAGTACACGTCATCTATCCCCTGGTGATCACGGGGACCGAAACTAATAGCAGTTCCAATTCCTACATAATGTTCTTTGATAGACTCTAATGCCTTGATAAAACCTTCCCGCGTAACATCCCGTTCTGTCCGTCTCAGGGCTTCAACCAGAACCCTGGCGTTGATAAAGCCCTCAAGACTTACAAAGTTAGGCCTATCATCTGGATAATATCGGGCTAACAGGCGGGAATATTGCTCGCATGCGGGCAGAAGAATCCGCTCGGTAGGCGGGGGAACAACTTGCGTGATCAAGATACCCTCGCCGTCATCACCAAGCTCCTGAACCAGTTTATCTGCCCCCACGAAGGAAACGTTATAGAATAAAGGATTGTATTTCCTGGCCCTGGCTTCCTTTATAAACTTGGCACAGGGGCTATAGGTACCTATCATGACGACTGCCTGGGCTTGAGAGGCTATTATTTTATCAAGGGCCTCCTCAATATCCAGGGTCCCCCTTATATAACTCCCTGTAGTCACAGGAGAAAGATCATATTTTTGCAAGGCAATCTGTGTACCCTTGAGCCCATCAAAACCATAGTCGTCATATTGATAAAATACCGCTATACGGCGCAGCCCTTTTTCTTCTACAAAGTAGCTGACTACAGCATTGGTTTCCTGGTAGTATGATGAACGGACATTGAAGATATAATGCCGGAAGGGAAAGCGCAGTTTGTCAGCCCCACTGAAGATACCCAGAAGGGGGATCTTATTCTCTTCTACGATATCAATGATCTTGACGGTAGTCGGTGTCCCAACATAGCAGAAGAGACAAAAGACCTTGTCATTATGGATTAATCTGTTTGTGTTGGCCACGCACCGCGGGGGGTCGTACCCATCATCATAGGCAATTACCTTGATCTTTCGATTATGAATGCCACCCTCATCGTTTATATTTCGGATCAGGCACATTGCACCATGAAGATACTGTGTCCCCAAAAAGCTGGCATGTCCTCCAAGGGCCAAAGATGAACCGATTAATATCTCATAAGGACTCACCCCAGGGGCAGAAGCAACAGTTATATGCTGCGTTGGCCCTATATTTATTTTCTCTTCGATCGGCGGCGCTTCCAGACGAAGATATCCATACAGGCTATAGATGCCAAATCCG
>CAZPBZ010000121.1:0-5041 GCA_964584765.1 uncultured Thermodesulfobacteriaceae bacterium | reverse complement strand
TTTTCCTTTATACTTGGCTGCCGAAAATGGCGGGGGCGGCTGAAGAAGCCTGCCTGTAAATTCTTTGGCCGCCTTTTGTAAAGAGATTTGGTCAAGACTCGGGGGTAAAGGCTTCTGCTCCGTGACTTTGCCTGCTGCATCGTAGGTGTCGGTGGCTACCCCAAGGAGCATAGTCCCTTGATATACCTTGTGACCTGCCATAATAAACTGGACGATCTTTGTCGCTCGTCCCAGACATATGGGCAATACACCTGTGGCAAGTGGATCAAGGGTACCTGCATGTCCGGCTTTTTTAACTTTAAGCCTTTTGCGAACTTCCTGAACCATTTGGAAGGACGTTATGCCGAATGCCTTGTCCATTACCAGGATACCATCAAGCATCGGCTGTTCCCGAGCCCTCAAGATAGGCATTTATTTGATTCAACAGGATTTCTCTAATTTCGGCTGCTGTCCCGGTCTTGCGGAAACCTGCCGCATGAAAGTGCCCGCCACCTCCGAATTCTTTTGCCAGCTTTGCCACATTAAAGAATGATTTTGACCTCATGCTGACAGATACCTGTCCGGCATAGACCTCCTTTATAAAAATGGCAACCTCTACTGTATCTATACACCGGGCATGCCCTACAAAATCATCTGTGTCGTGCTCCGTTGCTCCGCTGACGCGAAACATCTCCGGAGTGGCCTGAAGAAGACCTATCTTGCCATGCCCCCTTACCTCAATGGTCCTTAATACAAGGCCTAAAAGGTGTTGTCTGCATAGAGAATAGTTTTGATAAAGTTGGTTCGCAACGGCATAGGGGTTTGCGCCGTGGGCCACGAGGTCCCCGGCCATCCGGAAAGCTGTCTTGTTCGTATTGCTATGACGGAAACACCCTGTGTCTGACAATATGGCAGCATAGAGGTTTGTGGCGATATCTTCTGTTATAGTCCATTCAAGTCCTTTGATTATCCACAGGACTATGGCCCCTGCGGCAAAAATGTCCGGAGATATACAGCTTATGCAATGAGGGTGTTTTGTTCCCGGAGTTTGGGCACAGAACGGGGCCTGGTTCAGGTGATGATCCAGAACGACAATAAGTGAGGCCTGTTCTATCAACCTTTGTGCCTGCTTGCCGATCCTGTGGGGTTCATTGCAGTCAAGGACCACCAGAGTGGTCTTTTCAGGCAGCGGATTGGCCACTTCATTGACCAGGTACTGAGAGCCGGGAAGAAATTGAAGTGAAGCGGGCACAGGATCTTCTATAAAAAGGGTTACGTCTCTCCCTGCGTCCTTAAGGGCAAGGCCCAGGCCCAATACAGAACCCAAAGCATCTCCGTCCGGATTGACATGACAGGTCAAAAGGAGACGATCAGATGCATTAATGGCATCTGCCGCAGCCTTCAGTGTCTTAGTATCTTTGGGTAAAACTTCAGCCACAGTGTTTCTCAATTTTCTGTCTGTTGGGCGGTTTGCACGCCGGCGAGGAGTCTTTCTATCTTTTCCTGGTCATCCAGGCTCCGGTCCAGTTGAAATTGCAGTTCAGGTATCCGCCTGAGGTTAAGGCGGTGGCCCAGTGTTCGCCGTATGAAGCCCTTAGCCTTATTCAGCCCTTCCAGCACAGATTCCCTTTCAGGCTCTTTTCCAAAAACCGAAACAAAAAACTTTGCGTGACGGAGGTCTTCTGAGACCTTTACCTGCATTATGGTCACCAGCCCTTGGATCCTTGGATCCTTAATTTCACCAAACAGCATGTCTGCCATTTCTTTCCTGAGGAGATCCTCTATCCGCCTGGAACGGGGGAACATGCGGGGCATGATTGTCTTCCTACTTTCCCATGTTAATAATTTCGATATCTGTATCAATAATCTCTACCAGGCAGGTCCTTTCAATGAATTCCAGGATCTTATCCAGGACGGAGTTGATTATTGGCTGGCTGTTTCCTATTGTGGATATTCCTATCTCCGCCCTTTGCCATACATCGTTCAGAGCGATTTCTGATACAGCAACATTGAAACGGCTACGCACCTGGCCAATCAAACTCTTAACCACACGCCGTTTTCCCTTTAGCGAATGGTTCTCGGGCAGTCTTACCCTGAGCCTGATTATCCCCACGATCATTCAAACTTCACTCTCAACGGCATTAGATACAGGTTCTCCAAGGACCGGGGCTTCCTCCTCCATTATATAGGACTCTATTATGTCCCCTGTTTTTATGTCATTAAACCTCTCAAGGCCGATTCCGCATTCGTACCCGGCCTGGACTTCTTTTGCGTCCTCTTTAAAGCGACGAAGAGATGCTACCTTACCGTTATAGATTACAACGTTGTCTCTTAAGAGCCTGGCTTTAGCATTTCTCTGGATCAAGCCCTCCATCACATAGCTCCCTGCTACTGTACCGACTTTGGCAATGTGGAAGACGTCACGCACCTCGGCGCGTCCCAGGGTCTTCTCCTTATAAACAGGTTCCAACAGCCCGACCATGGCGCTTTTGATCTCCTCTATGGCATGGTAAATGACATCGTAGAAGCGGATATCCACGTGTTCCTGCTCAGCCAAGGTCTTTGCCTGTGGGCTGGGTTTTACATTGAAGCCTATGATGATTGCATCTGAGGCAGATGCCAGCAAGACATCGGATTCAGTAATGGCCCCGATACCGCTCCTGACGAAATTCACCTTTATCTCTTGAGTACTGAGCTTACGCAATGCCTCTAAAAGGGCCTCCACAGATCCCTGAACATCGGTCTTGAGCACTATGTTGAGTTCCTTGAGTTCCTCCTCCCGGAGTTTTTCAAAAACATTTTCCAGACTCACCTTGCTGCTCTTGGCCAGTTCTGTCTCTCTTATCTTGCTGTGGCGATACTCAGCCACCTCTCTGGCCTTTTTGTCGTCAGAAAGTACCGTGAATTCGTTCCCTGCCTCCGGCACGCCGGAGAGACCCTGGATTTCCACAGGCATAGAGGGACGGGCAGTCTTTATCCTTTCACCCTTGTCGTCGGACATAGCCCTTACTCTGCCATGGTGTATGCCGCAGACCAGAGCGTCACCTATGTGCAACGTCCCTTCTGAAATCAGCAGGGTAGCCACAGGACCACGCCCCTTGTCCAGCTTCGCCTCTATCACATGACCTCTGGCAGGCCGCTTGGGGTCTGCCTTGAGTTCCATCACTTCGGCCTGGAGGGCCATCATCTCAAGCAATTCTTCTATTCCTGTTTTTTCTTTGGCTGAGATATTGATGCAAATGGTCTCTCCACCCCAATCCTCCGGAATCAATCCTAGTTCAGCAAGTTGTCCTTTCACCCTTTCCGGATTCGCCCCCGGCTTGTCAATCTTGTTGATTGCTACAATGATGGGCACCACGGCTGCCCGAGCATGATCTATGGCCTCACGTGTCTGGGCCATTACGCCGTCATCCGCTGCCACCAGCAGGATTACGATATCAGTAACCTTGGCCCCGCGAGACCTCATAGCTGTGAATGCTTCATGGCCCGGTGTATCCAGAAAGACTACTTCCTGGCCGGAGGGAAGTGTGACGTGATATGCGCCTATGTGCTGGGTGATGCCACCTGCCTCCTTTGAGGCCACATCCGCTTTGCGTATGGCATCCAGGAGTGAGGTCTTTCCATGATCTACATGGCCCATGATTGTAATCACAGGAGGTCTTAGCACAAGCTCGCCTTCCTGGACATCATCCAGATGGACCATGTCTTCAGCCACGGATTTCTTCTCCAGCTCATAGTCAAATCCGGATGCCACAATGCTGGCTACGTCGTAATCGATGGACTGATTTACCGTGGTCATTACGCCCAGCCCCATGAGCTTCATTATAACGTCTCCTGCCTTGACGCCCATCCGCTTGGCAAGCTCACCTACCTGAATAGTCTCATATATGGCAAACTTTCGTTTGCTTGCTTTGGGGGGCTCAGTGCCGGGCCTAAGGACTACTTTTTCCTTTTGTCCTGAATCGCTATGGATCCCGGAAACCCCGGTTTTCTTCCGGCCGGATGCTGTGATACCGATCTCTTCTGAAAGAATTTTGTCTATATGTTTCTGTCTTCCCTTTCGCTTGGGAGTAACCCGACGCTTTTTGAGCGATTCTCCCAACTCCGACATCTGGACTACTCTTTTGCCCTTTTTTCTGTCTCTTTTTTCAGGAACTACGGGAATATCAACTAGAGGAACCGACGGTTCTACAGGATGTGTACCTGTGTGAGAGGGCTTTTTAGGCCGGCGGGGAGGACTTTCAGGTTTATTGTTTGGCTGCTGGGAGATTTCAATCCTAGGCCGGTCAAGGATTTTTACAAAGCTTTTGGGTTTAGGAGCAGTTTTGGGTAGAACAGGTTGTTTCTCAGGCAGGGACTCTTCCACTACTTCTGTTGCGGTCTCGGTTACCTCTTGCCCGGATTCGATTTCTAACTGTTCTGCTTCAATAGCCGGGGTTTCTCCCTCAGCCTTAATTTCTCCCTCTTCCCTGGCGACAGGGATACCCGCTTCAGCTTTTTCCTCCGTCACCGCAGCCTCTTTCACAGGCACCTTGGCAACGGCCTTCTCTTCAAACTCAGTTGGACTAACGATCTTTTTGAGGGTAACTTTTCGGTGCCTGAGACGCACTGTGGTTTTGGGCTTGACCTCTTGTTCTTTCTTTTCTGCCGCATGTGCTTTGTCCTTGAGCTTGCTGCGGATATCCCGGGCCTCATAGTCCTCAAGCGTACTCATGTAGTTCTTGATGCTATAGCCAAGATCCATAATCTTGATCGCCATCTCTTTGCTGGCTATTCCGAATTCCTTGGCCAGCTCATGGACTCTGATTTTAGCCATGCCTGTCTTTAACCCCCGGCAATATAACTCTCCTAAAAGAGCCGGTCAGGCTCTCAATTAGTACATCCTGGATTGACCTGTTCATTTTTTTGTCGTTACCACTATTCATTTTATAATTCTACTGAGAATACCCTATCTGCGGCGTTGCTTCAATTTTTCCGTCTGGCCTTGTGGCTGCATGCAGACATGTCTTGTTTATGTATCACCAAGTAAGTCTTATTCCTCGGTACCGGTCTCTACACTGGT
>CAZPBZ010000120.1:0-5075 GCA_964584765.1 uncultured Thermodesulfobacteriaceae bacterium | reverse complement strand
CGCCAGAGTCTTGGTTTTCTCCTTTCTGTCGAGGAACTTGATACCATTAAAAGCCCTCTGAGTCCGAAACTATTAGGGGCAATAGCCCCATACTTAGCTGTTGAATTTGATTTCTAACACCCATAGTCCTGGAACAGCCCATATCCTTGCCATGGCCGGTAAAGGCGGCACAGGCAAGACTACCCTCAGTGCTCTCCTGATCAAATACCTTGTGGAGAAAGGCCTGACTCCGGTATTGGCCGTGGATGCTGATGCCAATGAAAATCTTAATGAACTCCTTGGCCTTGCAGTGGAGACCAGCCTGGGAGATATCAGGGAGAGGATGAAGACAGAGACACCTCCCGGCATGGCCAAAAGAGACTATATGGAGATATACATAAACCGTGCCATTATAGAGGCCAGAGGTTTCGACTTGCTGGTCATGGGTCAGCCTGAAGGCCCTGGCTGCTATTGTATGGCCAACACAATCTTGGCACAGATAATAGAAGGACTGGCCAGGAGTTACCGTTATCTCATAGTCGATAATGAGGCAGGAATGGAGCACTTGAGCCGCTTAAATCTCCGAAAAATACACACCTTATTTGTTGTATCTGACCCTTCAATCCGGGGAATAGTCACGGCGGCACGCATAGCTGATCTTACAAAGGCATTAAAAGTAGAAGTAAGAAATAAAGTGCTCGTAGTAAATAGGGTGCAAAATGACCTGCCGGCAGCACTGGAGAACCAGATACAGGAGGTCATACAGAAAACCGATCTTTTGTTTGGAGGCTGTGTTCCATCAAGCGACGATATTTTCCAGAGTGAGCTTCAGCAGGAATCCATGCTGAAACTCCCAGAGAAAACTGATGTAGTACAGACAACAAAACGGATTTTTGACAAATTCCTCTGATTTTTTGTAGTGTAAAGTCTGAAAAAGACAATTTCTTAACTTTTTCCAGAGCAGACTCTGTTACAGGGAAAAGAGCTCAAAGGTGGTTCCCTGCCCATTCTCACTTTCAACATAGATACATCCTTCACTGCTTTTTACAATCCCATATAAGCCATGGCAAGCCCAAGCCCGGATACCTTGCCTACTTCTTTGGTTGTAAAAAAGGATCGAATATACGGTTCTTTACTTCCGGCTCAATACCAATCCCAGTATCACTAATGCTTATACAAACATAACGATCGGGATGTGCTATAAAATCCGGGCAACGAGCATAAACTTCTTTGTATCAGACTTCACTAGTTTCGACCAAAAGGCGCCCTTCATCAGGCATGGCGTCCAGAGCATTGAGGTATATATTTAAGATGGCCTGTTGGACCTAGGTGGGGTCGCACTTAATCAAAGGGGATCTTCTTAAAAAGAGAATCCTGTCTCTATATTCTCTGGCAAAGAGCTTTTCATAAATTCCAATAATAATAGCTAAACAGCAAAAAACTGCAAACAATATAAGAGTGTCAAAAAAATGTCACAAATTTATTGACACTTTCTCAGGCCTTATGTAATTTTATAATTATTTAATCATATCCTCAATGTCAGAGTGGGCAAAGTAATTATGCGTAACGAATCAATACTAGTTATAGACGATGCCCCGGAAATTCGATTCAGCATGTCGGAAGTCTTGAGACGTGAGGGCTTTGCCGTAGACATAGCTTGTGACGGGCAAGAAGCAATAGAAAAATTCGGAAATAATTATTTCGATGTAGTGATCACTGACCTCGCCATGCCCAGAAAGAATGGAATGGAGGTCCTGTGCTTTCTTAAGGAACATTCCCCAGAGACCATCTGTATAATAATTACCGGTTTTGGAACTATACAAGGGGCAGTGGAGGCCATGCGTCAAGGTGCCTTTGACTATCTTACAAAGCCTGTCAAACTGGAAGAAGTCATTGTTGTGGTAGATAAGGCCCTTGAAGTCAGAGAACTCAAGAGGGAGAACCAGTCACTCAGGCAGGAACTGGGATACATCCACGGTTTTGATCGTATAGTGGGCGTCAGCAAGGCCATGCAGGAGGTCTTTGAGCTGGTAGAAAAAGTTGCCGGAACAAACAGTACGGTCCTGATTACCGGCGAATCAGGTACAGGAAAAGAACTTATCGCCCATGCACTCCATTACAACAGTGAACGTAAGGACAGGCCATTTATCCCTGTGAACTGTGCTGCCATACCCGAGGAACTCCTTGAAAGCGAACTCTTTGGCCATGAAAAGGGGGCCTTCACCCATGCAATAAACACCAGGATAGGTCGGTTTGAGCTTGCCAACAAAGGAACAATCTTTTTAGATGAGATTGGAGATATGAGCCCGGTGCTCCAGGTCAAGCTCTTGCGTTTCCTGCAGGAACGTCAGTTTGAAAGGGTTGGCGGAGTCAAGACCATCCATGTCGATGTCAGGATTATAGCAGCCACTAATATTGATCTTGAGCAGGCTTTTCATAAAGGCAGTTTCAGAGATGATTTATACTATCGTCTGAACGTGATCCCTATACACATACTTCCATTAAAGGAACGTCCCGAGGATATTCCCCTATTAATTCAGCATTTTCTTCTTAAATTCTGTTCTGGTAAGAGGACACGCATAGAAGGTATAGAAAAAGATGCCATTAGATGCCTAGTAGCCTACGACTGGCCCGGCAATGTGAGGGAACTCGAAAATATAATAGAACGTATGGTGATACTTGCCAACGGTCCTATGATAACAGTTAGAGATATTCCAAACAGTATCCTGAAGTCAGCCGGACAACTTCCAGTTACGGATTCATCTATAGCTACCCTGCCGGAAGACGGGCTTTCTCTCAGTTCTGCTGTGGGACTCCTTGAAAAAACTTTAATTCTCCAAGCCCTGGACCGAACGGGATGGGTCAAGAACCAAGCTGCCAAGTTGCTGAAGATGAACAGAACCACCCTGATAGAAAAGATGAAGAAACAGAATCTTATGACACCAAGTCCCGCGGGCGCAGAATAGAATATAAGCAAGCTGGTTCAATAAGACACTGATTCCGGGTGCAGGTCTTTTGGAAAGAACTCAACAAACATGATGAAAAACAGTACTCAGAAAATATTCATGGCCGGGCTGGGCTTGTTTATTGCCCTCGCCCTTTGTCCTGTAAGTCTCGAAGCTGCTCAGCGTGAAATCAAGGTTGCAGTGCTTCCATTCGACATCAGTTCTGCAGGTCCATTTTCCTACGTCGGCCCTGCCACAGAAGAGGTTTTGAGCAACAGGTTGGCCTTGGACAGCATCTCTGTTATGGATTCTCTTGAGATCCAGCGTATAACCGGTAAGAGACAGGGGTTTATTTCCCCTCTAGATGCAAGAGATGTGGCCGGCAAGCTCGGAGTGGACTATGTCGTCACCGGCAAGATAATTGCAGAAGGGGAGAACGTAACAATAGACATGGACTTGCTGCAGGCAGATTCCGAGTCTCCATTATTTTCTCTTGTCTTTTCTCCCGCGTCTCTTGACGAAGTGCCGCCCAGGATCGAAGGTTTTGCAACCCAGGCAGCAAACCACATCCTGAATGGTCCAAAATCCGTAACAGCAGAACCTGACGCCAAGGACGAGCAAAAGGCTCCTCAGGAATTGTCACAAAAGGAAACAGCCCAGGCTGAAGACCTAATAATAGCAAGGATGCATCCTGACCTACTGATCAGGCAATCCGACAAGGACTCCGGCAAACCAGACCGGATTTCTACGTCATCAGACCAAGAATCATATACTCAGAAACTTCCGGTTATGCCGCCTGAACCCCTTACGGTCTCTGCCGAAAATGATGACGACATACTCTTACCGGATTATCCTCCTCCGCCTGATGAGCCAATCCATTACACTGACCAGACCCAGGAGACCTCTGAAGAGCAAACCGCATCTACTTCATTACCGGGTTCAGAACAATTGGTTTTGCCCCAACCACCTGTTAAAGAAGAGAAAAAAGGCTGGTTCTCGTGGATTAAAAAACCCTGGGGGAGTAAAGATACGTCTGCTCAGAGTACAGCTCCTGCCTCAACCCTTCCATATCCGTCACCAGAAACCGAAACTACAGAAGAACAGGTTGCCGCCGTCATTCCGCAGACATCAAGCACTGAACAACCCATTCCAGAGGAACAGCCCATTCCAACCGATGGGCCTATATGGCAGTGGTATTGATTTCCCCCGAATAGACCAAGACGGTTTCTCCTTCAAGGAAGACGTCCCTGACTTCTTGCCCATCCAGATGGAAGTAAACAGTCAGCACCTCGCCACCTTGCGTCTTTACCTTGACCGGGCTCTCTGTCAGGTCTTTGCAGGCGGAGAGTATGGCACTGGCCACTGCCCCGGTACCGCAGGCCAGGGTCTCATTCTCCACCCCCCGTTCATAGGTCCGGATCATGATATTGTGTCTGTCGGATATCTGAACAAAGTCGGCATTAGTGCCTGCGGGCTGAAAGCAGGGATCAAACCTTATAAGACGCCCCCACTCGAATATAGGGACTGATTCCAGGTCCGGTGTAAAATATACTGCATGTGGTACGCCGATGTTCAAGCAATGAAGAATGAGTGTCTTGACTGGTATCTTTATGGGCACGTCCAGCTTGAGGTCCTTTGGTTGGGGAAGCTGAAGCTTTACAGTGGATCCCTTGACATCTGCGTGTATGACTCCTGCCTCTGTCTCAAAACTGAGTTTCCGCGGGGCAATGCCTGTCACACAGGCAAATCGGGCTGCGCAACGCCCGCCATTTCCGCACATCTCTGCTTTGCTGCCATCGGCATTGAAAAAATGCCATTTGAAATCCGCCCTGTGCGAACTCTCAATGAGTATGAGTCCGTCTGCTCCTACTCCAAACTTACGCCTGCATAGAAGTGCGGCCAGATCAGGCCCTTGGGAGTTCCTTATCTTGCCTTCACGGTTGTCGATCAGGATAAAATCATTTCCACCCCCGTGCATTTTTTTAAACAAAAGGGGCTCCATAACAAATCACCAAACGGTTTCTCCCCGCAAAAGGCTTGCATAGGTTTCACGCTTTCTGATTACCTTGAAGTGATCGTCCTTTACCATGACTTCCGAGACCCTTGGCCTTGAGTTGTAGTTGGAAGACATGGTAAAACCATAAGCCCCGG
>CAZPBZ010000119.1:0-5123 GCA_964584765.1 uncultured Thermodesulfobacteriaceae bacterium | reverse complement strand
TACTCTGTTGTCCTTCTCACCATGCTTATTTTGGTTTGCGGAATAATCAGCGGTCTTCTTGGCGGAATTACATGTTATCATACCCAGACACTTAATAGTAATACACCAGATAGCAAGGCTGATATCCATCACAGTCACAAGAAATTAATAACCAAAAGGGATGTCCAGTCCCTGATTGATAGTGAATCCTTTGTAAATCTCAAGGAAAAAAGTTTTGGTTTTGTTTTCAATGAACAGAATTTCAGGGTTGACACCAGTCTTGATGTTCCACTGCAGCAATTCATGCTGGATAATTTGGATCAATCCACAGCTCGATACATCGGAATTGTGGTCATGGATCCGACTACAGGCAGAATATTATCAATGGTAAGTTATGATAAAACAGACCAACATAACAATCCGTGTATCGACAACAGGTTTCCTGCTGCCAGTATTTTTAAAATAGTTACTGCTGCTGCGGCTATTGAAAAATGTAATTTTAATTCAGGCTCCATACTTAAATACAATGGCGCAAAACACACCTTATACAAATCCCAGCTTAAAAAGCGGACAAACAGATACACCAACAGGATAACATTCAGGGACTCATTCGCTCAGTCCGTTAATCCCGTGTTTGGTAAAATCGGTGCGCTTTATCTTGGGAAAAACGTTCTTGAAAACTATGCTGAGGCCTTTGGATTCAACCAAAATATTGATTTCGAGATTCCGGTTGCTCCAAATTCTATTTGTTTATCTGATGAACCTTATCAGTGGGCTGAAATTGCCAGCGGATTCAACAACGAAACCACATTATCTCCCCTCCACGGGGCATTGATAACATCGGCGATTCTCAACCAGGGCATGCTGGTAGAACCCACAATTGTCGATCAGATAACTGATGAAACCGGACAGGTCATTTATCGCAGCCATTTGATCACCCTTAACCAGGCTATTACACCCAAGTCAGCAAAGGTTGTTAATAATCTCATGGAGGCCACAATAAGATCCGGCACTTGCAGAAAGGCTTTCAGGGGTTATCAAAAAGACCAAATCCTTTCCAAGCTCAACATTGGCGGCAAAAGCGGCTCCATTGACAATAAAGCACATGATGCCCGCTATGACTGGTTTGTGGGATTTGCCGAGGAAAAAGATGGACATGAAAAACTTGTCATATCAGTCATTGTAGCCCATGAAAAATATATAAGCACAAGAGCAAGCCATTATGCACGTATTGCAATGAAACAATATTTCCGTACTTATTTTGCAAAAAAAGATGAAAAAGTGCCTTTTAAAACAGCCTTTAGGATTGATGATTGATGATAATTTTATATCGGTTTCAATCCAAATCCACGCCCCCGCGCGTGGGGACACTCAGGTACTTTCTTGATTCGTTGACTTATCATTTTATGACAGCACAACGTTGAATTTTTTTCTTCCCTTGATTCTGTATTTGAATTTCCACAGCCCCCTTATTTACCCAATCCAAAAAATCTATTTTTTGTATACAGAGGATGCTCAGGTATATCAAGTGTTGCTGACCGTGCCTGATGGAGATTATCTGCCGTGTCTGGCGAGCCCTTGCATTTTGTGTGCTGGCCATTATTATCTCATGGCTTTTCATGAAAGAAATAGGCATTAATAAAGATGTTTTTTGACAATATGAGAAATATATATTGAAATGCAGAAAACGTTTCAACAAATTTTTAAATAAGGGATATTCATGAAACAAAATCATATCCAGGAAAAGGAACAGTTTAAAAAACTTTTCAAACAGGAGCATATTGATAATTTTGAAGAAAGATTCAAGGTCTTTGAAATTTTTCTTCAAACCCAACGTCATGTTACAGTCAGTGAACTGCTTGAGCTTCTTAATGAAAACGGGTATCAATTAGAGTCCTCTTTTGTAAGGGATACGCTGAAGCTCATGTGCAGCTTCGGTTTTGCCAAGAAAATTAAGTTTGAAAATGGGCCGGTGCGCTACGAACACAAGCATCTTGGGAAGCATCATGACCATATGATCTGCACAAAGTGCAGGAATATAATTGAATTCGAGGACCAACAGCTTGAGAACCTCCAGATACAGATTGCTGCGGCCCATGGTTTCCACATGCTTCAGCACAAAATGGAAATCTACGGCATATGTTCCAACTGCCTTAAGACACGCATGCATCCTATGTCACTTGTTATGGCCAAGCAGGGTGAACGTCTCACAATCAAAGATTTCACCGGGGGTGCGGGTGCGCGCATGCGTTTATTGACCATGGGTCTCAGAGTGGGAGACGATCTGGATGTCATTGCCAGTCCCGGCAAGGGACAGATGGTTATTGCCGTGGATTGCAGACGATACGTCATTGGGCGTGGGTTGGCACAGAAGGTATTGGTTGAGCCAAGGAAAAACTAAAGGGAAATCTGTATATGTTGTTAAGCGAAATGAAGGAAGGCCAGACCGGAGTAATTAACCGTGTAGGTGGAAATGATGGTGCACTGCGCAGGAGGATACTTGAAATGGGTATCCTCAAGGGTTCGGAGGTTTACATAGAGAAATATGCACCCCTGAAAGATCCTCTCGAACTGATTGTTAAGGGCTATCATTTATCACTCAGGGTTGAAGAAGCTGCACAAATAACAGTCGATGACGTAAAATAGGAACGTCTTGATGTCTCAAAAGAGTCTTACAATAGCCCTTGCGGGCAACCCTAATTCAGGCAAGACAACAATATTCAACAATATTACCGGGACCAGGCAGAAGGTCGGGAACTGGCCTGGTGTAACAGTTGAAAAAAAAGAGGGTATTGTAAGTAAATACGGATATAAGCTTAAAATTATCGATCTTCCCGGAACTTACAGTTTAACACCCTTTTCCGTAGAAGAAATTATCGCACGGGATTTTGTCCTTGATGAATGTCCTGATGTTGTAATCGATATTATTGATGCCTCCAACCTGGAACGAAGCCTTTATCTTGCAACCCAGCTAAGGGAGATTGATTGCAAGGTTTTGTTTGCCCTGAACATGGCTGATGTTGCCCGTACACGGGGAATCAAAATCGATGCGGAAAAGCTCTCCGAACTTCTCGATCTGCCGATAGTCTTCACAATCGGTAACAAAAACGAGGGGATAGATACACTTCTTAAAAAAGCCATAGAACTGGCTGAGTCAGATGTAGATACCAGTGGAAGGCGTAAAGTCAAATATAGCAAGGACATTGAAAATTCAATCTCAGAACTCCGGAGCTTTATTGAAAAGAACTCAGAAATATCACTTCCTTATAAAACAAGGTGGACAATAATAAAACTCCTTGAAAATGATAAAATCGTAAGGGAACGCGTTCTTCAAAAGGCAGGAGATCAAGGCCGGAATATTATACAGGAAGTTCAATTACACCGCGAACTGCTTGCCGACCGCTTTAATGATGATCCTGAAATAGTAATGACAGATGAGCGGTATGGATTTATTGCCGGAATAATAAAGGAGGTTCTTACAACCATTACAAAACAGCGTATCGACATATCTCGAAACATAGATCTTGTCCTGACGAACCGGTTTATCGGATTTCCGATTTTTATCTTTTTTATCTGGGCAATGTTCCAGTTAACCTTTTCACTTGGGGCCTATCCAATGGAATGGTTAGACACCAGTGTTAGCTGGTTTTCAATATCATTAGACGGTCTTCTCCCGGATAGCCTCTTTAAAGATCTTCTTATAAACGGAGTAATTGCAGGAGTAGGAAGTGTTATAGTCTTTTTGCCAAATATCCTGATACTTTTCTTTTGCATAGCTCTTTTTGAAGATACAGGCTATATGTCAAGAGCTGCCTTTCTTATGGATAGAATAATGCATCTTATCGGGCTTCATGGTAAATCCTTTATACCCATGCTTATGGGGTTCGGCTGCAGTGTCCCTGCCATCATGGCGACCCGCACCCTTGAAAGCGAAAAGGACCGCATCCTTACCATACTTATTACACCCTTTATGTCATGCTCGGCCAAGCTGCCAATTTATATTGTACTTACAGGTATTTTTTTTAGCGCCAAAGCCGGCAATGTTATTTTTTGCATTTATTTTGCCGGGATTATACTTGCTATTGTAACAGGCCGTCTATTTCGTTCTACTCTCTTGAGGGGTGCCGATGCCCCGTTTGTTATGGAATTGCCTCCTTACAGGGTTCCAATGGTAAAGAGCCTGATAATTCATATGTGGGACCGCAGCAAGATGTTTCTCAAAAAGATGGGCGGTGTGATACTTATCGGGTCTGTTGTGATATGGACACTCTCGGCATTTCCCCGAGACATACAGTATTCCCGCGATTATGTTGCTGAAATCAATAGTGTTAGATCCTTATATAATACTGAGATTACAACTGCCAATGGACTTGACAGGCAACATATCGAGAAGAAACGGGATGCTGCTATAGCAGAGCTTGAAATGGCCCGGAAATCAGAGAAGACGGAAAAGTCCTATATGGGTCGTGTTGGGAAAATTCTTGCTCCTGTATTTGCTCCTCTAGGTATAGACTGGCGCGGTAGTGTGGCCCTTCTTACCGGTTTTGTCGCCAAGGAAATCGTAGTAAGCACTATGGGAATACTTTATCTCGCTGGAGATGAAGGATCGGGCACTCTCAAGAACGCACTGTTATCATCTGACATGACGCCACTTTCCGCCCTGGCAATGATGGTCTTTGTTCTTTTATATCTGCCCTGCATCGCAACAGTAGCGACCATAAAGCAGGAGACCGGTTCCTTTAAGTGGACTTTATTCAGCATTACATACAGCACATCACTTGCGTGGGTTGCGGCTTTTTGCGTCTATCAAGGGGGAAAGATAATAGGATTCAGTTAATGACATGCGAGTAGCCACGGACATCGGAGGCACCTTCACGGATGTGGTTACTTTGGACGGCAACCATCTTCGGGGATGGAAGGTCCTTTCCACACCGGATAGCCCTGACCGTGCCGTCACTGAAACCATCAGGGAGCTTGCTGATTTTTCATCCTTTTCTCACGGCACCACCGTGGCCACGAACGCGCTGTTGGAAAGAAAGGGCGCAAAAGTCGCCTTTATCACGACCAGGGGTTTTAAGGATCTTCTCTCAATCGCCAGGCAGAGAAGGCCAAGACTCTACGATTTTGATTGCTCACGGACAACT
>CAZPBZ010000118.1:0-5130 GCA_964584765.1 uncultured Thermodesulfobacteriaceae bacterium | reverse complement strand
ACCGTGAGATTGCACGGTTGAAATTGTCCAGCATGGGAATCCGGATAGATACACTTACTCAGGAGCAGAAGAAGTATCTCTCTTCGTGGGAAATGGGAACATGATTCAGCTCACCGTCCATTACACCCCCAGCCTCTTATAACATTTTACACAGCATTGAGGCATTTCTGAAAGGATCTGCTCAGGGCTTTTTGTTGTCTTTGGCTTGAAGAGCTCTCTAAATTCGGAGTATTCCTTTTTATTCCAGATATGGGTTAAGGTTTCATTCTGCATGTTGCCAAAAGAAATTGATCTTAATGGGAAGGATTGATCTTTGAAGATGTAAAAGGGGGAATTATTGAAAATTTTATGGTTACTCGACTTGCAAATCCTGAACATCGAGCATATTGGTAAGTATTCTTAGGCTTCGAACGATCTCTTCTATCTCGCCTTCGGGAAGCCTTTTAAGTCCGTCTACGATCTTATGCTGGATAGGGGGTGGGGCATTATGCGCAAGACTCCTTCCTACTTCTGTCAACTCAATCGTAATCACCCGACGATCAGGAGATTTTCTCATCCTTGTCACAAGCCCTTTTAGTTCCAGGCGGTCGATGATCCCGGTAACCGTACTGGAACTGACCATAATTATCTTGGCAATCTGGGAGGGGGAAAGAGGCCCATTCTCATACAGAGCGATGAGACAGTTGAGTTGGGGAGCGCTCACCTGGTACTTCTTGTTCAGTTCCTTGGTATAGAGTTTTCCCGCCTGCATGAGCCTGTAGATCTCGTACACGATCTCTTTGATAGAAGTCTGGGGGACCTCGTAGATCATTGCTCGATGTAGTGTTTGAACCTTATTTATTGTTTCCATGTATCGATAGAAAAATTTTCAGTTGAAATATTATGTTAAAGAGATAATCTACCATTGAGAACTTGCCAAAGCAATTAATTTCTTTTGACCGAGTTTTTGGAAAATCGCCTGAAAAAAGTTAAAAAAATAGACTCTGATTGTTCAATCTGTCCATGAACAATTGTTTCAAATGCTTCATGAAACATGGTGGACGTTCATGTTAGACGCCTATCGATATGTAATGCAACATCCTGTGATGGTGGCGGAGTGGATCACAGATCATCTGTGCATAAGTCTGATTGCCATTGCAATTGTGGCCTCCCTGATTGCTTTAAAAGGACACAAAACCGATATCGCAATGGTCTTCGGCACTGACGCTTCCATTGCCAAATATGGCTGGCATGTATACTCAGACGATAAGTCTTTCTTTCCGCCGTATGATTTGACTCCTTATGTCCGCAAAAATACCCTTGTTAAGTACCCCGAGATCGCGGCAGAGTGCCGGAAAGTTTGGCAAAAGCTCAATGCCGAGGTGGACATCGAGAAGATGGAACCAGGGGAAGTTGCCCATAAATACCTTTATCAACGCAAGTTAAAAAGATAACCTGAACGGAACAAAAGACATACAAGAAATCAGTCAAGTATGAGCTCATATGAAACGACACACAGGATGGCATGCCTCCATAGTTGCTTCAATGCCCTGACGATATGGTGGATTATTTTTCTCCTCTGTCTTATCGGATGTACTTCAAACGAAGCCCCACAGGTTGAAACAAAGGATAACACAATAAAACCCGGGGACAGCGGGCCGGTAGTTTGCCGGCTCAAGTGGCTTTATAACACAAGTGTGGCAGGAGAAATCTGGGCCCAGGAATCAGGCATATTCAAGGCCCACGGCCTCACAGTGAAACTTCGCGAAGGCGGTCCGGAACAGGATGCCATAAAGGACCTCGAACTTGGAAGGGCCCATTTTGGCGTGGCCTCGGCAGATCAGGTGATCCGAGCCGCTGCCAAAGGGGGCCATGTAGTGGTACTTGCCCAGATATTCCAGGTCAATCCCCTTCAATGGATCTATGCCAAGGACAAGCGGGCCATAGTAAAACCTCAGGACCTGAAAGGTCTTTGTATCGGCGTCACATACGGCGGTAACGACGAGGCCATATTATCGGCCCTTTTGAGAATGTATAAAATCGGCCCGGATGACCTGGAGCTCTATGCTGTTCATTATGACTTCAACCCCTTTTGGAAAGGCGAGGTCGAGCTTTGGCCCGTATATCGTAATACTCAGGGAATAATCCTCCAGGAAAAAATGGCACAAACAGGAAAACAGGCCGGCTTTTTCAACCCCAGCACCTTTGGAATTCGATTCGTGGCTAATTCCCTCATAACCTCAAAAAAAGTCTACAGCGAGCAGCCACAACTGGTCCGAGTCTTTACAGAAGCCGTTCTGGAGGGCTGGAGAGATGCAATGGACTCAGAACTGGAGCTCAAAGTGGCTGAAGCGATTCACAGGCTTGATCCGGAAACCCCTGTCTCTGTTATACAGCAGCAACTTGCTGAAACCAGGTCACTTGTGGTTCCTGAAAGCCCCAAGGCCATCGGAACGATTGACACCAAGGCCTGGAAACAGACCGCGGAGATCCTCATAACACAGGAGCTGATCTCCCAGGAGGTAGATATCACCTCTCTGCTTGCAGGACCTCCTCCTTGAGCATGCAGCAGGCTATGCGACTGATGGGCCTGCCGTCTGAGTCGTAGGAGATATTCCCATGATGGAGTATTTTGTTTAACACACAGCCTTCGGGAATCTGAAGTGAGAAAAGGTCGCACTCCCTTATGGGAGGGCGCTCCTTGAGTACACCATCCACAATCTCCATGGAGTGTATTGGATAATCCTCACATAGAGGGCACGTGTAAACCCTGCCGTTAGGGAACACAAAATAATTATCAGCAACAATGCCTGCACAGGCAAAGGTCTCATCAGGCCTTAAGAACACCTTGGGATATGTCACATGCACACCCTTTTCAGCGGCCTTGCCTGCAACCTCAGGGACAACTGCCTCCCATTCTTCCCTGCTGAGCTGAAGGGATGTCTCGCCCTTCCTGGCAGGTTTACCCCTGATACCTATGACCTGTATAAAAAAGCGCTTCACCCCCAAGTCTGTCAGGAGCGGCGGCATATTAACAAGGTCGTGGATATTCATGCGGCTTGCCGTAAAGATGACGCTCACCCCGAACCCCTTCTCCAATGCCAGTCTGATCCCGGAAGTGCATATATCAAAGACCCCTTCTCCCCTGATAAAGTCGTTGACTCCCGGATGGGAGCCATCAAGGCTGAAACTGAAATAATCCAGATCTTCAGGAGAAACCCTGTCAAGAATATCATTGAAGAGATAACCATTGGTATCCACTGTTATGGAGGCATAGCCCAAACGCCTCGCCTCTTTGATGCCATAGGGCAACGCAGGACTGAGAGTAGGCTCTCCGCCAAGGAATATAACATTTGTATTATTTGGGGATTTGGGAATTTGGGGATTGTCTGCAAAGATAGCCAGCCACCGGGCCAGAATCCTCTCATCCAGGATCTGTTTGCCATGCTGTTCCGGGTTGATATAGCAATGGCGACAACGGAGATTACACCGAGTGAGTATGTGAAAAAAGAGATTGCGCGTATTGGGCTGGAACTGGACTGTTCTGCGTTTTATCTTCATAAATTTTCAGTAGCCGTTCGCGGCTTGAAACTTGAAATTGGAAAATAGAAATTTGGGAGAGATGAAAGGTTCAAAACACCGTGGGCTATCAGATAATGCATTCATCAACAGTACAAAAGCATGAAGGCCAAATTTCCAATTTCTAATTTCTAATTTCAACGTTCCATGAACGCTTACAATTTTCAAGTGTATACTTATACAAACGGCTGTTCCTCCAATAGGATTGTGCCGGATCAGAAAAAAACCTCTTAAAAAGGGCCAGGCTCTCTCTTCTCTTAATTCCTCCGAGTATCTCGATGCGGCTCTCAGCATAGAGATTATCATTAAAGAAACCACCAACAGTCCCGGCCGCGCCGGTCAGGGGTCTTGAAAAATCCAGGCCTGTTGCCCCGCCCATGACATCTTCATAGGCATAAACTATCCTCTTGATGCCGTTGAGGATAAGGGCACCAAGACACATGAGGCATGGCTCAAGATTGCAGTATGCAGTGATGTCTGTATCATCCCCGTGCCCCAGTGTACGTCCCTTGTCAATCCAGTCCCTCAGGGCACATACCTCGGCATGATCAAGCTCATTCATATCCCATGGTCTAGTATGTGATCTGACTCCCGACCCCACAATCAAATCTCCGGATACCAGGACGCACCCTACTGGAAAAACACCCCTTGACAAGGCACTTGCAGCCAGATCCAATGCCTCAGACATCCATTTTTCGTGATTCAAAGTCCTTTGTTCCTCAGCCACTTCTTGATACTCTCTTCAAAGGCAAAACCAGCGTCTGTCTCCAATACTATTTTTTCCTGCAGCAACCTTAGTCCCTTTTTCTCAAGCTTACTATCAAGTCTTTTACAAATATAATTCACACAGATAACGTGCCGGGCAGGAATCCTGCAGCCCCGCTCCCCAAGAAACCAGCAGCCCGTCTCATCCCAGGGTGATGAAGGAAGGCTGCAACCCATCAGGAGATTAATTAGAAGCAGAATCACGTCAAAACGGTCCTCTATGCCTTTTCCACAACAACTCCCTCCGTCATTGGCAGCGCAATCAGTACACTCGGCAACAAGCCCTATCCTCTTCATCTGCACCCATGACTGCTGAATAGCCTGCCGGTAAGTCTCAAACAAAGACTTAACTGCCTTATCGGTCAACAACTCCTGACCATAGACATGAAAAAGCTTCTCTGCACACCGGATCTTTTCAAGGATCGGATAAACGGTGCCTATAAGCAGCCTCAAAGGATATTTGTCAATCATCTGCTGTTTTCTGCTTTCCATTGAATAACTTAATCACCATGCAACCAATCGGGCAAGGAATTCCCGGCCCATCTTCCAGATTGACTTCTATAGATAGACGGTATACAACAAATACTCCCCAGCAAGAGGAGAATGTTGTGAAAGATGAATCACTCTATGCCCAAGCGGGCGTAAACATAGATAAGGCCAATGAATTAGTAAAAAAGATACGGCCGATGGCCGCCTCCACCTTCAAGCGCGGAGTCCTCAAGGAAATTGGCGGTTTTGCCGGGCTTTTTGCCCTTGACCTTGATCGCTACCATGAGCCTGTCCTGGTCTCTTCAACTGACGGCGTAG
>CAZPBZ010000117.1:0-5131 GCA_964584765.1 uncultured Thermodesulfobacteriaceae bacterium | reverse complement strand
AAAATGTCTCAGTTGTTCCAGCCATTGGAGCCCCTTGTAATACCAAAAAACAGGGCAAGCTTCTTGACACAAAACAAGTGTCATGATATAAAAACTACGCTGTGTGTAAGGCAATTTTTGAAGGAAAATCAAGAGTTCGCGTACTTTGGGCAGAAAATATATTGCAAGTTTTTACCCAAAAATTATATCCCAAGTAATTTATTAAGAGGAGGTTATTTATGGCTGATTTTTACATCAATGTCTTTATGGATGATGAAAAACTCAAAAAGATTAAAGCTGCCGGATTGGCTGATAAAGTTCAGGAAATCGACGGCAAAAAGGCGATTCAGGTAGGTATGAACAAGAAGGACCAAAAAAAACTCTGTAAGGGTTTCAGCGATTTGACCTTTGATTCGGCAAATGCCTGTGTTCTTCCGGAAGATGCAGAGAATAAACTGATGGGTATTATAGGGGACATGGGGACTCTGGATGTTATGAAGGTTGCAATAACCAAGCTCTACAATCCTCTTGCCGGAAAGAGCATTCGATCAGTTGCATAGGCACAGGAATTTTTTGGAAAGAATTCTTTTTACAGAGATAAAGCTATTTACCGCTTTCACATGTCATATCTTCAAACAAGAGATCACTTCTTAACTTTGAGTTTCTTGTATTCAAAATTATTCACAGATTAGTTCATGGCTGGTAGCTCAGAGTTCATGGCTACCAGCCATGAACCGAGGGTCTGTCAATTGAACCGGATTACTCCTGGCGATAATCGGTCTGGTTTACAAGTCAAAAGGTGTTAAGCTCTCATAACCATTTTCAGTAACAGCAAGTGTTTGTTCAAATTGAGCAGAAAGCGATCCATCCGCGGTTACTACCGTCCAGTTATCTTCTAATATCAGAATATTTTTTCTTCCCAGATTTATCATGGGTTCAATTGTAAAGACCATACCGGGAACAAGGCCTATACCTTTCCCTTTTAGACCATAATGGGGAACCTCGGGAGGTTCATGGAATTCAAACCCAACACCATGACCAACAAATTCTCTGACTACTGAGCACCCTTCCCCTTCAGCATATTTCTGTATGGCCCATCCAATATCTCCTATTGTGTTTCCAGGGCGCACCATGGACCTGGCGACCTTTAGACTCTTGCGGGCAACCCTGACAATTTTTCGGGCCTCGGAACTGGGCGACCCCACGAAAAAAGTCTGGTTTGCATCGGCATAATATCCATTCAAGATGGGAGTTACGTCCACATTCACAATATCCCCATCTTTTAATATCCGATTACCAGGGATTCCGTGACAGACAACTTCATTTACCGAAACACAAACGCTTTTGGGAAAACCCCTGTAATTCAGAGGCGCTGAGATGGCATTATTTTTAATGGTGAATTCATGAACCAGGGTGTTAATATCATCGGTGGTTATTCCCGGTCCAATATAATCCTTCACCAATCGCAGGAGTTCTACGACTAACTGTCCAGCCTTCCTGATGCCTTCGATATCCCTCTTTTCCTTGAGTCGAATCCCGTATTTCTGTAAATATAGATTTTTGATATCACGGTATCCAGTGCCTTTTTTAAGAAGACAACATTTTTTATACTTTAGCCCGCTCCCGCATGGGCACGGATCATTTCGACCTACCTTGTCATTCATGTTTTTCAGTATCACGTTGTTATTGCTCAAACAGTTGAACTGATTTTCTGAAATTTTTACTCGAAAAAGCTCAAATCAGCTATCAAAATCGGGAAAGATATGCTGAAAAAGGGAAAGAAGCACTACCTTTTTAAGTCCTTGCGTATACGTTTGTTATTTGGTCTTTTATTTAAGAAAAAGTTTTCCATAATGTAAAGAAAAAAAATCCTTGCAATGGCAACATGTTTCTCTTATATGTCTTTTGCGAGGAGATAAGTACGGTTTTGTGGCGCTCATTAATGATTAAATGCCTGGAATAATTCTTGCTATATCTAAGAAAAAGGCATTTATTGCAAATACGTTTCGAGCCTGATACTTAAAGTTTGAAGTGCAAGGGAGAATTGAATATGACCTTTGCTTTTCCCAGTCAATTCCAAGAATCATCTGAAGAGATTTGTCAAAATTTTGAGCCCGTCCTTCCCGGAAACATTTACAGTTTTTGTAAACATGCCACTTTCTGGATAGACGGTCAAAAAGAGCGTACCTGTCCTTTTACAAATTGTCCTTGTGCCAGCGCCTATTCTCCCCTTCTGTGCGGTGTATATTGCAATAAAGTCGGCAATAAATAAAAAGCCGGGGTTTGTTGCACAATTTCTCGAAAAAATCCAGTTGCTTGTTCTTCCATATAAATTATTTTCATGAGTTAATTTCACCGTTTTTTTAATCATCGGTTACTTTTCCTGCTATTTTAACGGTATGTTATTTTGATTTTATAATGGCTCAGGTTGTGGTACGTCGTAAACAGGAACCAGAGAAGGAAAAGCGATCCAGAAAAAGGGGAAATGGCGTTGCGTAACAGGATACAGAAAGCTGTAGAGGATGCCTATAGACAGGGTGTTGCTGAAGGAGTGCTTCCTGATGTGTCTTTGTCGGCATCACATCAGGTTGTACCCTCAAAACAGGAAGTCCGTGGCGATTTCGCCAGTAATTTGGCCCTGATAACTGCCTCAGATGCCAAGAGGTCACCACGGGAGCTGGCCGGTTGTCTGGCCAAAATATTAGAGGCCAACCCTCTATTTCATAAGGTTGAGGTAGCAGGGCCGGGCTTTATCAATTTTTTTGTAGCTACTACCTGGTGGCAGGAGAACCTGCGGACCATTTGGGAGGCAGGAGATTCCTATGGCGAGTCCGGGTCTGGTAATGGCCGGTTGGTTCAGGTGGAGTTTGTAAGTGCCAACCCGACAGGGCCGCTACATGTAGGCCACGGCAGAGGCGCAGCTGTTGGTGACTCCCTGGCCAGGGTCTTAAAGACCGCTGGTTTCAGTGTGGAAAGGGAGTATTATATCAACGACATAGGAAATCAGATGAGGACTCTTGGGGCCTCTGTTTATTTACGATATTTGGAACATTTTGGGCATGAGGTCGAATTTCCCGAAGAGTATTATCAGGGGGACTATATTCGTGATATTGCCTCAAGCATTGCCTTGGGAGAGGGGGACAGATATTTAGACATGCCCCAGGAATCTTGCCTGACATTTTTTATTGATACGGCTGTCGAGATCATAGCCTCTGACATCCGCAAAGATCTTGAGGAGTTCATGGTCCATTATGATAACTGGTTTAGTGAGAAGACCCTTCATGAGAGCGGGCTGGTTGACAGAACCATCTCGGAGTTACAGAATAAAGGCTATATGTTCGAGGAAGAGGGGGCATTGTGGTTCAGGGCCACTGCCCTGGGAGATGAAAAAGACAGGGTAGTTAAGCGTTCAAATGGAGTCCTTACCTATTTTGCGTCAGACATAGCCTACCACAGAAATAAACTGGAGAGAGGATATGACCTTCTGGTTGACATCTGGGGTGCTGATCACCATGGATATGTAGCAAGAGTAAAGGCGGCAATAAGGGCCCTGGGCTATCAGGAAGATAAATTGCAGGTCCTTCTTGTACAGCTTGTCAATCTTCTGGAAGGGGGGAAGATTAAGGCCATGTCAACCAGGTCCGGTGAGTTTGTGACTTTGAGGGAAGTGCTGGATGATGTGGGTAGCGACGCTGCGCGGTTCATATTCTTGACCCGCAGATGTGATAGTCACTTGGACTTTGACCTGGATCTTGCCAGAAGCCAGAGTCAGGAAAACCCTGTTTATTATGTACAATATGCCCATGCCAGGCTTTCAAGCGTTTTTGGGAATGCTGGAGAGCAGGGAATTTCTCTTGCAAAACCACAGGATATTGATATCTCACTCCTCAATACCCCAGAGGATATTAAACTTTTGAAGCAACTGGATGCATTCCCCTGTCTCGTGGCTGACGCCGCCCTTGCCCTTGAGCCATATCGCGTCAGTTATTATCTCACTGAGTTGGCAGGTCAACTGCATGGCTACTATACCCGGCATCGGTTTATCACAGATGATCCGGATTTAACTCAGGCCAGACTTCTCTTGGCAGATGTGACAAGAAGGGTTTTTCGCAAGGGTCTGGGGCTACTGGGAGTATCAGCACCTGAAAAAATGTAGGCTGCTCTATGGGCTGAGCACGAGGTTTAGAGATGGATCGAATCAGAAAAAAAAGTCGAAAAATACAGTTTCAGGTAAGTTGGGGAGGGCTTATCGCCCTGACAGTATCTACTGTTTGTGTTTTTCTGTGGGTGTTTATCTTAGGTTTCTGGGTTGGTCAGAAGCTGGTTGGACGCAGCCTGGATGGGTCACTCCCGACCCAGGTTGTCACAAGGGCAGTGCCTGAAGCAGAGGAAGCTTCTCCCCTAATTCCAGAAAAGACAGAGGGTTCGGAGCCTTCTGAGCCGGTTATCCAAACAACAAGGGAAGAAAAAACAACTCAGGTAACCCCACTGGATACTGAGGAAAAAGAGCAACCAGAGCCAAGGGAAGAGTCAGTTAAAAAGAAGGTGCGTGGCACGGATGATGTCCAGCGGCCAGGTTACCAAATCAAAAAGGCAAAGAAGAAGAGCACATACTTTGTGTTGCAAATAGCTTCTTATAGAGAGAGAGAGCTGGCAAATAAAGAGGCCCGAAGGTGGAGAGATGAGGGCTATCAAGCTAAAGTCAGGAGGGCCGACCTTGGTCCTGAGAAGGGGATCTGGTACCGGGTCCATCTTGGGGAGTACAGTTCTGTTGAGGAAGCCACCAGCTCTGCAAAAAAACTGGCCCAAAAACATGACTTGAGATCTTATGTCGTACCCATACGTGACTAATGTATCATGATACGAAAAGCCAAGATATCAGATGTAAGGTCCATTCATGCCTTGCTTGCTCACTTTGCAGACCAGGGCCTGCTGTTGCCGCGTTCTCTCAGCGAGATATATGATCATCTGCGGGACTATACTGTAATGCAGACATCTGATGATAATGTCGTGGGTGTGGTGGCACTTAATATATGTTGGGAAGACCTGGCTGAGGTGAAGTCTTTGGCAGTACGCGAAGACTACCAGGCCAAGGGCATGGGAAGACAGCTTGTGGAGCATTGCCTTTCAGAGGCCGTTGTCCTTGGAATTT
>CAZPBZ010000116.1:0-5144 GCA_964584765.1 uncultured Thermodesulfobacteriaceae bacterium | reverse complement strand
CATATTGTGCTGGCCCTCTTACTGCTTGTCGCCTTGAGCGTTCTTGCGATTCGAGCCCATGGGAAATATCCCTATTGTATGGTGGGCTGGTTCTGGTACCTTATCACGCTTATGCCGGTGCTGGGGATCGTCAACAGTGGCAGCCAGGCCCTGGCGGATCGGTATACCTATATCCCGTTGATCGGTGTGGGGATTGTGCTTGCCTGGGGAGGGAGTGATCTGGCGGCGGCGCTGAGAGTTGGCAGGAAGGTATTATGTTACCTGGCCATTGCCATTGTGGGCAGTTACTCGATCTGTTCGGCCTTGCAGGTCCGCTATTGGGCCAACAGCACGGTTCTCTTCCGGCACGCCTTGGCCGTGACCTCCAATAACCATGTGGCCCATGTAAACCTGGGGATGAGCTATGAAAGTCAGGGGGACATCAACGGCGCCCTGCAACACTATCGTGAGGCCGTTACCATCAGACCGGATTGGAACATCGCCTTGTATAATTACGCAAACGTGCTCTCGGGTATTGGCAAATACGATGAAGCGATCCGCTATTACCAAAGGGCCGCAGAACTGAGCCCGAAAGGATCACAGGTCCTGTATAATCTTGGAATCGCGTATTACGAAACAGGGGATTTGCCAGCTGCAGAACGATGTTTCCAACAAACGATTCAAATCAATCCCGATTTTGTCGACGCGTACTTCAACCTGGGGGTCATCGCTCAAAAAGCAGGCAAGTTTGAAAAGGCCATTTCCCTGTTTGAACAGACCTTAACGAAGATGCCTTCCTATGCCAGGGCTCATACCAAACTGGGTGAGATTTTTGTCGCCACCGGCAACCCAAGCGCGGCAATCGTCCAATTTACCCAGGCGCTGAGACTTGATCCAAATGAAGAAGAGGCAACAAGCAATCTTGGCAAACTATCGGGGGCAACGGCGCCTGACCGGGAGAGACCCGTTCTTGGTAATCCGGGGACATAACAGAATGGCACCCTTCTATAATCCCGATCTCTCCCCGTAAGTATCCCGTCCTCAGGTTGAGGTGATAAGAAATCGCTTCAGGAATTAGGGAGATACTTTGTCTTTTTGACTATGTTGACAGTTTCCGACAATTGAGGCCGCAAATTGTCCCCCTCCTGGTGCCGCCAGGTTGATCTAATATTGGCAACAAAAGCCCAACTGAAGCCTGGTGGAGAAATGCTTCATAGGCAGGTAAGGCGGGCATGGAATATGCCGTTCATCATTCAGAAAGCTTGAATGGCTTTCCAGCCCCATAATGAAATAAGGATTCCAGTGTAGCAGGACCAGCTCTTTCATTCTGGCAGGCAGAAACAGTGCATGGTCTTTGATGTCCAACAGGCAGAGATGGCACACGAAAATTATTTTATATCCCCTCCGATTTAAGAAAGTAGAAACCGATGTGTCCGTAATCTCCAAAGATTTGCTGATTAAATTTGACAACCCATCCCCTCAAGGTCCATACTAAAAATTAGCTAATAACAAAAAACGGTATGGACGAATTTGGAAGGCCCAATCGAGTGAGGGTGTGGTACTTGGGAGTGCCGTTTCAGTCCAAATCGCAAAAAGCGATTTCATATCACCTCACCTCATCTGATCTCTTATCTGATTTCTTGACAGTCCGATCCCAATCGTGATACACGAGTTTCATGTCATAGGAATTGGTAGAAATGGAGTCTGAGGAGATTTTGGGCTCACAATTCAGCGTTCATTGGTCAACCTGCTCCCCAATCCCTGGAAAGCGATTTCCTATCACCGAGGATACATGGACAAAGCAGCCTTTGCCGAGAAAAGAAACCAGACACGGTACACAGCGCAAGAGAATACATTTGCCGCGCTGAGAAATCATGGCTTAAGACTGGGCGTCATTAAGGATATCAGCCGGGGCGGGTTAGCGCTGCATTATATTGCAGACGGTAATTTGTTGCATGGTTCAGTCATGATTGATCGTTTATTAAAAGAAGGACATTCCTATCTTCAGGACGTGCCCGTCAAGATCATCTCGGATCTGGAAGTTGGTGACCAGCCCCCGTTCAGTTTTATCCCCATGAGGCGATGCGGCATACAATTTAAAGAGATGACGCCCTCCCGAATGTCTCAGGTGGAAAGGTTTATTGAGAATTATGCGTTGTAAAGGCCGATGACAGGTCAGAAGTCCGAACTCAGAGGACAGAAGTCAGGACTTCAGCATCCAGTATCAAGCATCCAGCATCCAGTATCCAGAAACCAGTACCCAAATAAGATAAGGAGTTAAGAGATGGATACACTAAGGGAAACCGAGACTTCCCTCAGAGACTTCCTGTATGTCATTTTCAAGCGGAAGGCCCAGATTCTAATTTTTTTCGCAGGACCCCAAGCGGAAATCTGATAGAATCAAGCTGGAAATAAACCCGCCACTGGCTATCAAAGCCTCTTCAATCTCAAGTTTTGTGGCCGGGGGTGTTCTTTTTTTTGGTGTGACTTTTGTGAGTTCAGGGTTTTTATTCTTAAAGTCTTTTGGCTTTCCCTTCTTTCCAGTGGTCACGGTCATAACCTCATATTGTTTCTATCTATATAAACTATTTGCTTTAACTATACAAGAGTTCCCTACTGACAACTTGCCACAATACATATAAAGGTCTGAAAATAGATATGAGGGTTGGATATACGGTTGGAAAATTATTTTTATGCAAAAAAATAGGAACTCAGATTTTAGCTTAAGTCCCTGTTTTTATTAATGGCGGTCCCAAGGGGAATCGAACCCCTGCTTCCGGCGTGAGAGGCCAGCGTCCTAGACCCCTAGACGATGGGACCGTTATGTAATGATGGAAAGAAAAATAAATGGCCCCGATCATTATGTCAACCTTTTTCAAGACCTGATACCTGTTGTTTCATCCACCAAAGAAGTATCAGCCCGGGAAGGGCCACCAAGGTTGTGATGAAAAAGAACTGTGGCCATCCCACCCAGTTGACCAAAAATCCTGATGGCGGCCCCACAAAGACCCTCCCCAAAGAGGCAAGGGCTGATAACAGGGCATACTGGGTTGCTGTAAAACGATGGTTACAGAGTGCCATAAGAAAGGCCACAAAGGCTGCTGTACCCATGCCCCCGGATAGATTTTCAAAACCAACTGCGGTAATCATTGCAATGTAGCTCTTGCCGATCCAGGCAAGCACCATGAAGGAAAGATTGGATACTGCCTGCAATATCCCGAAAAACATGAGCGCGCCAAAGAGTCCGATCTTTGACATGAGTCCTCCCCCCAACAGGGCACCTCCAATAGTGGCGACAAGACCAAACCCCTTGTTTATTGTCCCTACGTCAGTAGGGCTAAAACCAACTCCGCGGATAAGAAAAGCAGTAGTCAAGGTACCGGCAAAGGCATCCCCAAGCTTGTAAAGTACAATAAGTGCTAACATGGAAATGGCTGCCGGCCTTGAAAAGAATTCCTTTAAGGGGCCGGAAATAGCTTCAGCCATGCTCCCGGGCGGCGAAAGCAAAAGCCTTGGCTCCGGGCCCGCAACAGTTCCAATGATTCCCAATGACATGATACCTGCCATTAGAATATACGTGTTTTGCCAGCCTATGCGATCTGACAGTATGAGGGCCAAGGCCCCGGATACCAGCATGGCAATTCTGTAGCCGGTAACTGAGAGCCCAACCCCAAAACCCCGCTCCTTCTCCTCGAGCAGATCAGTCCGGTAGGCATCAATTACAATATCTTGAGATGCAGAACTAAAGGCCACCATGAGAGCAAGGCAGGCCATAAGGAAGGGCGCGCCCGCAGGAGCCGTGAAGGCCATGGCAAATATCCCTAAAACCAGGATTCCCTGAGTGAGTAATATCCAGCCCCTGCGTCTTCCCAGCCACGGGGGGCAAAAGCGGTCCATGACAGGTGACCAGAAAAACTTCAATGTATACGGAATCCCGACAAGGGAAAAAAGGCCGATAGTGCGGATATCCACACCATCCACTGTAAGCCAGGCCTGCAATGTCCCGCTGGTCAGGGCCAGGGGAAGCCCTGAAGCAAATCCCATAGGCAACATGACTGCAAGCCGTTTTGAGGCAAGGTACGGGATTAAAGATCTGAGGTATGAAATACACATATATGGGACCCGGACGTAGTTTATGATAAGAGCCTAAAAGAAAGGCTCCCTCTTCTGTAGAAATTCTGAATTCTTTATGTTACACTTTCACTTCTTAAAGTCTATCTTATTATGAACTAAGTATATGCTTTCGTAAGTATTGTTTGGATTCCAAAATTACCAAAGAGACAACCAATTGTACCATAGCTTTTCAGGGCAACAACACGCTGAAGCACTGGAATTAAGCGTAAGATCGATCATTTATTGAGCCTATGATAAATTTTTTAGAGCAAAGCTTTACTCACGCCCTGATGATTACCGGCTTTGTCTTTATGATGATGCTGGTGATTGAGTATCTGAACGTCCTCTCCAGGGGATTATTACATAAGGAACTCCACGGCAGCCGATTGAAACAGTATCTGCTGGCCGGTTTTTTAGGAGCAACTCCCGGCTGCCTCGGAGCCTTTGCGGCAGTAGCCCTTTATTCCCATCGGGTGTTCAGCCTGGGAGCTGTGGTGGCCGCCATGATTGCTACCAGCGGAGATGAGGCCTTTGTCATGTTGTCCCTGATTCCGGAAAAGGCCCTATTAATTTTTTTCATCTTGTTTCTTATAGGTATCTTTTCAGGTTTTATGACCGATTTCTTGCTCGGGGATAAGGCGATCAGTCGATCCGGATGTCAACAAAAATTCGAACTACACGAAGAAGATGTGTGTCACTGTTTTCCCTGGAAGCGTATAAAAGAGCAATGGGCACATTGCTCCATGGCCCGCGGAGTGCTGTCCGTCACCTTGGTATTGTTTCTTTTCGGGATACTCAGCGGCAAGCTGGGGCCGCCCACCTGGAACTGGATCAGAATCACCCTCTTCCTGGTCTCAGGAGTAGCGCTTTTTATCGTATCCACAGTGCCGGAACATTTCTTGGAGGAACATCTGTGGGAACATATAGCAAAAATCCACGTTCCACGAATATTCTTCTGGACCTTCGCAGCGTTATTCCTCATGCACATTCTGCTTGATCAACTTCATCTTGAAGGCTGGATACAACAAAATCAGCTTATCATATTGGCAGTT
>CAZPBZ010000115.1:0-5158 GCA_964584765.1 uncultured Thermodesulfobacteriaceae bacterium | reverse complement strand
ACGCCCGAATGCGGAGCTGAGCTATCGCTCCCTACCGCTGATTTATTCGGATGTGAGAGAATTGAGGGACGTCCTTGACTAGATTGAATAAGTATAATAATAGTCTGAGCAAATAGCTGATTGGCAGGAGGTGGTATGCCGAGACAGGCCAGGCTTGATGCCCCTGGGACCTTACATCATGTTATTGTCAGAGGCATAGAAAAGCGCAGAATCGTTGATGACAAAGTAGATCGAGATAATTTTGTTCTGCGTATGGGACAAGTTGCTCATGAGACCGAGACGGTTATATATGCCTGGGCATTGATGACCAACCATGCGCATATCCTTTTACGCAGTGGTCTTGCTGGCCTGTCAAAGTTCATGCGGCGGCTTCTAACTGGTTATGCCATTACATATAACCGCCGCCATAAGCGTCATGGTCATCTTTTCCAGAACCGTTACAAGTCAATAGTCTGTGATGAGGATTCGTATTTTCTAGAACTTGTACGTTACATTCACCTGAATCCTTTGAGGGCCAAGGTGGTAAAGGACATGTCTGAACTCGACAGGTATCGCTGGTCCGGCCATAGTGTATTAATGGGCAGAATCAAACATGAGTGGCAGGACCGGGATTATGTTTTGTCGTGGTTTGGGGAGAAAGAAGGTAAGGCCAAGAAAGCCTATCGTCAATATGTTAAGCAAGGCATTGCGCTGGGGCGTCGTCCGGAATTGGTAGGCGGTGGCCTGGTGCGTTCTCTTGGGGGCTGGTCTGAGGTATTATCCATGCGCAGAGATGGTAAGCGGTTACTTACAGACCAGCGGATACTAGGTAGTGGGGATTTTGTGGAGAGAATTCTTACAGAAGCTGATGAGAGGTTGAAACATCAACTTAGAGGTAACAGGATCAGGGAGAACCTGGTGGAGTTCATTGATCAAGTATGTGAGAAGAAAGGCATCAATCCAAAGGAACTTCGAATGGGTAGTCGTCGCGGTTGTATCTCACAGGTCAGGCTGCGGATAGCGTATCAATTGGTACAGGATTATGGAATCCCCTTGGCAGAAGTAGCCCGCCAGCTCGGGGTTTCTACGTCTGCCATTTCCAAGGCAATTACAAGGAAAATGAAAGAGTAGGTCAAGATAGTCCCCAATTTCGCCTAGGGACGTAAAGGGTAGGTTGGTAAAGCAGACCGCGAGATAAAAAATGGATATTAAATGACCCTAAAACTTTGAAGCACTGTGCCTGGAAGAAAGCAAAGCATATTTATAGGCCCCGGCATTCTCTAGCTTGATCCAGCGGTCACCGGAAAGGAAATACCACTGATTACCGTCAAACTTGGCGACAAGGGCGCCATGGTAGGACAACATTGTTTTAACTTCATCAGGAGTATATGGATTATCATATTCTCCTGTGACTTGCGCATCCTGACATGCCGGAAAAAGAAAAAGAATGCCGGCGATAATTAGAACCACACTTAGCCGGCGCAAATAATTCACGTAAATATTCGAACAATCTTTCACAATAAAAATATTTTAACATCTGTGGCTCTTAAGTCAAGGGTTACATTTCAGCCGGCCAAAGGCTCTTAACTGTCCACCATGTCAGAAAGTGCCTTTTGAGCATCCTGTATTTTCTTCCTCAACTTCGGTTTGTCCTTTGACTCCTTTATCAGTTTAAGGGCTTCCTGATAGGCATGTAATGCCTTATCGAAAGTCCTATTGGCCATATATGCATCGCCAAGGTGTTCTGCTATAACCGGATCGTCAGAAATTAAATCATGTGCCTTCTCGAGATATAAAATGGCCTGGTCATTCTTGCCCTTCTTGAAATATACCCACCCCAGGCTATCAATTACATACCCATCATCAGGCTGTATAGAAAGCGCCCTTTTTATCAGAAGCTCGGCTTCGTCAAGGTTAATCCCCTCTTCAGCATAAGTATACCCCAGGAAATTAAGGGCCTCAACGTAGTCTTCAGCTTTTTCAATGGCCTTCTTGGCACACTCTATGGCTTGGTCTCTCTGCCCCAGCTTATCCAAGACCATTGCAAGATGGAATAATAACTCCTCATCGTCAGGGGTTGTATCCAGGGCCTTACGAAGAATCTCCTCGGAATCATGCAGCCTGTTTGCCGCATCGTATAGAGTGGCAAGGGAGATCACCCATTGTTTCGTATTGGGGCGATCTTTTAGGCTTTTTTCAATAAGGTGCAACGCCTGATCGAGTTGTCCCTTTTCTTTAAGTAGGTATGCCAAACGAACCCTCGCTTCCACGGCAAGTTCATCATCAATGTGGATGGATTCGAGCATTTCTATGGCCGCATCAGGATCGCCTTTCTGCTCATAGGCAATTGCCATATAGTAAAAAATTTGACCCTGATCAGGGTAAGTATGAGCCATTTCTTTAAGAATAGATAATGCATCATCATACTTTTTATAATGAAGACACAGTATCGCGACATTAAATCCAATTGCAGGGTAGTTTTGTGCTGATTGCTTGAGCCGGCCAAACTCTGAAATTACCTCATCAACCCGTTTTTCTTCAATTAATAGCATCAGGAGCCGTTCTCGTGCCTCAAGATCGTTGGGCTGTTGAGCTAACAGTGTCCTGCAGGAATCAATAGCTTTGTCTATCCTTCCTTGCCTTCTGTAAACATCAGCCAGATCCTGATATACTATTATAAGTTGTGGATTCAGTTTTAATGCCTCGTTGAGATGTTCCGTGGCCTTTGAAAGATCACCGGCATCTCGATATATCCTTCCCAGATAATAATGTGCCATGAAAGATTGCCTTCCCTCCTGCCCGGCAGCCCTTTCCATGATCTCAATAGCCTTTGGATACTGCTTAGCCTTAGCGTAAATAGTTCCGGTCAAAAACAGTGCTTCCTGGTTATCGGCTTCCTCACTTAGTAGTTCCTCCAGGAGTTCTAAGGCTTCGGCCACGCGATCTTCATTGGCATAAATTTCGGCAAGCACGATCTTCATATCCAGGTTGTCGATTTCAAGGGCAATGGCCTGTTCAGCCCATTGCTCAGCCTCCTGCAGGTTACCTATACTGGCTGCTAATTTGGCCAAATCCTCCAGTATGGCTGTGGATTCAGGATCAAGGGCCAGAGCACTTTTCAGGGAACTCGAAGCATCTGAAAGCCTGCCCGAAGACTTCTCCATAATTGCCTGGAGATAATAGGCATAGGCTATACCACGGGAAAGATTCGCCTTGGCCATGGCATTGGAGCAGGATACCATCTGAACAATGGCTAAAATGAAAGAAAGTTTGATCCAAAAACGAAAAAGGCTTGTAATCATACGTCTTTGATACCCTCTGGATAAGAACCCAAATCCGGGATTCTTTTTTGAAGAAATGTCCGCAGCTTCTTTTTTAGCCTGGCCTCTATTTGTCTCACTCTTTCTCTTGAAACTCCAAAAACAGTTCCGAGTTCCTGAAGGGTCTTGGGCTCCTCGGCTAAAAGCCGCTCCTCGAATATGGCTCGCTCCTTTCCCTGAAGTTGTTCCTTAAAGGTTGCAAGATGGCCCTTGAGGCTATCCCTTATCTCATCCCTGGCAACACCGGTTTCAACTGCCGTCTCGTCAGTGGCAAAAAAATCCAGGCATTTATCTTCAGAACCCTCCTTAACCGGAGCATCCATGGAAAGCTCCCACGACCCCATGCGCTGTTCCATGTCAATCACATCTTTCTCAGAGACGTTAAGGCGGTCAGAGATGAGCTTTGGCACTGGTTCAAAGCCTAAAGCAAGAAGCTGGCTTTTTTCTTTACTAAGGTTATAAAAAAGTTTGCGCTGGACCTGGGTGGTTCCGATTTTGACTAAACGCCAATTATCCATAACGAACTTGAGTATATATGCCTTTATCCAGAAAGAAGAATAGTAGGAAAATTTTACACCCTTATACGGGTCAAACTTTTTTACTGCCTGCATCAGGCCAATATTTCCCTCCTGGACAAGATCTGAAAAATTCTGCATCCAGAATCTCTGAAAATCCAGGGCTATTTTTACCACCAGCCGCAAGTTTGCAGTCACGATCCTGGAAGCCAGCTTTGGATCTCGTGTCTCATAGTAGGCCTTGGTGAGAGTCTTCTCTTCTTCTCTGCTCAACAAGGGATACCGGCTGATCTCTGAAAGGTATTGCTGAAGAGGTCCAAGGGTTCCCAGGGGAACAAGGCCCCCAGACCCATTCTTGGGCACCAGGGTAGAAATTTTATCCAGAGTCTTTTTGGACCTGCGTTTCTTTGTCATAAAGGCCTTTATGCACAATCATTCTAAAAAATACTATATCTTTACTAATCAATTCGAGCCAATACCCCAGCATTTACATCGAGCATCTTATCCTTTCCCATAAGCAGTTCAACGAGATTCAAAGCGAACTCGATGGCCGTACCCGGACCTTGACTCGTCACAAGGAGACCATCCCGGACCACCCGATCTTCTGAAAGCTTGGCTTTCTGTATTGCGTCTCTACATGTTGGATGACATGTAATGGTTTTCCCCTGGGCAAGGCCATATCGGTCCAGAACAGTCGGAGCAGCACATATTGCCCCGACAGCTCTGCCGGAACCCAGTTGTTTTTGAAGCATCTTTACTACTCTTTGGTCCTTGGCAAGGTTTTCTGTACCGTCTAAACCACCGGGCAGGACTATCAAATCAAAGGCCTCTTTTGTCACCTCATCGAGTAACTTATCAGGCAAAATCACGACATTGCGGGCTGAACTGATTGGTCCTGAAATCGTTCCTGCAGATATAACCTCTATCCCCGCCCTCCTTAAGATATCAATAACAGCTACTGCCTCAAGCTCCTCAAAGCCAGGTGCAAGAAGGACTAAAATACGTTTTTGTGACATACTTATCACCTCATAGAAATACAGCAAAAAAGGATTTTTCGATACTCTTTACAGATTAGATGACTATTTGGGTTATCGTCAAGAATATGTCCTCAATAACATGGCATCCTTCACGACAAGCCAAAAGTAGTTTATACTTTGTTGATCTTGTATTTTGAAACTTGAAATTGGGGAAAACACAAAGATGTAGATGTGTTACCTAATTTTAAATTTCGAATTTCCAGTTTCGACATGGCATTCAATTCGATAATACACACTTTTTCAAAAAAAGTGTAAACTGGTGAATGAAGGATGCCTAATTTTATTAGAATAATATGAATTTTAAGTT